>DPKX01000061.1 GCA_003542295.1 Candidatus Atribacter hydrocarboniphilus | reverse complement strand
AGGAACTTTGAGTCGTCCTTTCAAGAAGCTCAAGGATAGAGATGGTGCTTAAGGTTGTTTTATCGTCCAATGGCTCAGCTTTTTGAGATAGTAAAAGCCTCACCTGGCACCAAAGGTGTCTCCTGAGTGATGCTTTCCCCACAGGAAGGTCTCATCTTTTTTTGGTCTTCATTATTTTGTCTGCTCTCTAGTTCGCCCTATTGCCCATTCGTTATTAACCTCTCTCATCCGCAAGAGAAGACCAATGAGAGAGGTTTAAGGTGAGGGGGAATGCTCAAACAATCCCGAATAAACAAAAAAAGTTTGACCTATTATTTAATTGCTCCAAAAGTTAATCCTTTGATGAGTTGTTTCTGGGTAAGCAATACAAAAAAGATGGCTGGGATCAACATAATCACCGACATGGCACACATTCCTCTCCAATCAATGGTAAACTCCTGAGTAAAATCATATAAGCCAACTGGAAAAGTTTTAGAGAGTGGTGTTCGGGTAATAACACTGGCAATTTGGAATTCATTCCAGGAAGTTAAAAAAGCAAATATTCCACTGGCGGCCAACCCAGGAAGAGCAAGAGGAAGGTCAATACGCAGGAAGGCTTGCCAACGAGAACACCCATCTATCTGTGCTGCCTCATCCAAAGTGGAAGGAATGTCCTTAAAAAATCCTTGCATCAGCCAAGTTGTAAAAGGAATGGTCATGGCTGTATAAACAAGAATAAGGCCTGAAATTCGATCCAACAAACCCGTACGAGCAAAAATTACAAACAAAGGTAAGCTCACCGAAATACCTGGTATTGAGCGAGCTAACATCATACCTATAAAAAGTTGATTTCCACCCTTAAATCGAAAACGAGCAAAACTATACCCAGCAAAAGTTCCTGTTACCAAGGCTAAAAACGTGCTAAAAATTGAAGTCAAGAGAGAGTTTTTGAGATAACTATAAAAGGGAATTGACTTTTCAGTATGACTTGCCCCTAATAACTGAGCAAAAGTTTCAATACTTAAACGAGAAGGAATATAGACCGGTGGCCGAGCATTCACCTCAACTTCAGGACGCATAGCTGTCATAATGATCCATAATACTGGAAGAAAAAAAATCAATACAAGAAAGTATACGAAAAGATTATAAAATTCCTGCTTTATTTTTCTTTGTCTTTTTGAAACTGAGCGAATATTGATTCCTTGGTGAACCAACGTTAATAGACCTCCTGAAGGCTTTTTGATAATTGTCGGAATAAAAAGATTACAAAAGCAAAGGAAACTACGACCGTTATAAATGACATCGCTGTTCCCAACCCAAATCGATTATTAGATATAGCTAAACGGTAGGTATAGGTCCAAATCATTTCCGAACGATTGGCTGGTCCGCCTCCGGTCATGATTCGAACCAAATCATAAGCCCTCCCGAGGTCGAGAGAACGGATAACCATAGCAATATAAATAAAGGGGCTAATCAAAGGGAAGGTAATATACCGAAACTGCTGCCAACCACTCGCTCCATCGACCGAAGCCGCTTCAAAGGGTTCAGTTGGCAGGCTTACCAAGCCGGCCAAAAATATGAGGACCATAAATGGGGTACTCATCCATATTTCAGCAACCAGAATGGCCAACAGATTCATGGGGTAGTGAATAAGCCAGGGAATTATCTGATAATCTCCAGTAAGTGAATATAAAAGATTATTGACTAAACCAACCTGGTCGTTGAAAAACCATTTGAATTGAAACCCGACCAAAACCGGGGCAAACATCATGGGAGCCATTATGGCAGTCCGAATCGCACCTTGTCCTCGGGTTACTTTAAACATCATCTGTGCAATAAAAAGACCAATAATGAATTCAATATTGACAGCTAATGTCATAAAAAGAATGGTATTCCAAAAAGCCCGCCAAAATATTTCATCCTGAAAAAGCTGGATATAATTTCGGAAACCGATAAACTGAGTTGATGTTGGTTTTAGTAAATTCATATTGGTCAAACTTAAAGAAAAAGAGTATATCATGGGGATAACTATAAATACTGCAACAATGACAAGAGCTGGGATAACCATAAACCAAGATAAATTTCGGTCGCTTTTTGATGGTTTTTTTAAACCTTTTTTTGCCATGAGGTTCGTTTGTTGATTCATAAAAGCCGGGCACCTCCTTAAAAAAACAAAAAACGGGGGGGATTACCCCCCGCTTTTATCAATCAGTCAGTCATAGTAACCGGCTTCTTCCATAAGTAATGCAACTTCTTTTGCAGCTTGGTTAAGGCCCTCTTCAACCTCTACATCACCCAACATAATGGCTTGGAGCTTGGGATATAAGATATTTGAGATGGGAATCCATTCGGCAACTATTGGAGGAGGTGTAAAATCTTCGTTAATCTGAATCTGCATTAACTCAAAACGTTTTTTAATCAGTGGATCGGTTGATTTTTCTGCTTCTTGAATAAGTGTTTCAAAAACTGAGTTACGAACTGGAATATATCCAATCTGACCTTCGAATAGTTGTGGTTCATAACTGGTAATATACTTTATAAAGGCAACCGCTGCCTCTTTATTTTTACTTGATTTAGTGACCGAAAAACAATGAGCTCCTGCCCAGCCACCATGAATACCGGCATCGCCTTTCGGTTGACGAGTAATATCGAACTTACCTGCAACTTTAGATGCTTCGGGATTTTGAAAATAAGAATACCAGCCGTACCATTCGGTATACATAGCGATGTTTCCATTGGCAAATGTGCCGGCAACATCATCCCATAAAAAGTTGACCATACCAGGCGGCATGGCTCCAGCTTGATAAAGATCCCGAAGCATAGTTGTAACTTTAATGCCTTCTGGACCATTAAAAGCAGGTTTATAATTTTCATCGAGAATCTGTCCGCCATGAGACATCAGAATATCCCAAAAGCGACCAGATAAGGCCTCTTCCTTCCCCGCAAACTGGGTCCCATAGATTTCAGGAGGTTTGGAGAGGAAAAGCGCAATGTCTTTGAATTCATCCCAGGTTTCGGGGACTTTTAGTTCTCTGCCAAACTTTTCCTGAAAAGCTTTCTTATTTTCCGGATCGTTAAACAAATCAGTTCGGTAATGAAGGGCACTGACGTCAGCATGGCGTGGTATTTGCCATAGGTGGCCATTTTTCTGGCAGTATTGAAGGACTTTCTGAGAAAAATCGCTGAGTTCTTCTTGGGTAAAGTAGCCCTCTAAGGGTTCCAAGAAGTCCAGGTATTGTGAAAAGAAGCTGGTATGGTCCCAACAAACGTCATAGTCAACAGTACCAGAAGCAAAATCAATTTTCATCTTTTTATCAATGTCAAATCCGTTCCCTTTATAGACGATTTCAACCTTGGCACCGGTTAATTCTTCAAACTCGGGGATAAATTTTTCATAGATTTTTTCGTAATCTCCCCCACCAATAAAACAAGCCTTAATCGTCGTCCCATCAAATCGTCCCAATTCAAGACCGAATACTGTACTGGTCGACAAAACCAAAAGCAAAACCATCCCCAAAAAAAGTAACTTCTTCAAGGTTTTTCCCTCCCTTATACATTTTAGAAATCTTTCCTAACCTTTTAAAGACCAATCTCTGAATAAAACTCCTATCACCACCTTTCTAAAAATTGTAACCGATTTCATCTTATCATTGCCCTGCATTAATTGTCAACAAGTCCAAAACGCCTTCTAAACCGTGGTTCAATTATATATATAAATATCATTTAATAATGTGAAATTTAGCTTTTTAAAAAAAGGCATTTTAACCTTGTGAGAGAAACTTTTATTAAAAACCTTTTTTATTATAAGAGTTTGAAATTTGACACTTAGGAGGTAAAAGCGATAATATTAATGAAACCGGTTACTTTTTACACCTTGACTAAAGGGGGAATAATATATGAGTAAAATTGGTGTCATTACTTTTTCCGATGGTCGCCCTCATGTTCACCAGGAATTATTAGCAATGAATTTAAAATTCCAGGAGAACTTGGTAAAAAAACTTCAACAAGAAGGCCATGAAGTCATTATTGCCGATGAGCCTCCTTGGACCAATCAGCTGGCAGTTTCAGCTGGAAAAAAAATGCAGCTCAATGGCGTTGATTGCACAATTTTCAATTATGCTATTTGGGCTTGGCCTCATTTTACCGTTTTAGCAGCTCAGTTTGCTCCTGGTCCCTTTCTCTGCCTATCAAATATTAATCCTGGATATCCAGGTTTAGTCGGTATGATGGCCAGTTCTGGTGCATTAGATAATATTGGAATTCCTTACACCCGGGTTTCAGGTGATTTGAATCAGGAATTAACTTTTAAAAAAGTAAACTGTTTCATCAAGGCTGCCGCCTGTTTGAAGCAAATACAAGGTGAAACCTTTGGGTGTTTTGGAGGGCGGCCAATGGGAATGTATACTGCTACCTCAGGAACCGATTCTTGGATGAAAGTATTTGGAATTGATACCGAACATATCGATCAGTGGGAAATAGTCCGACGATCAGAATTCCTACTTTCTCAAAATCCGAAAAAAATCGAACAGGCTTTTCAATGGTGTGAAAAAAATATCGGCTCGATTCAATATGATGGGAAACAATTAACCCCAGAAATTTTAAAAAAGCAAATCGCTTCCTACTATGCAGTTAAAGAGTTATGTCAGGAAATGCATTTAGATTTTTGCGGAATAAAGGGACAACCCGAGCTCACCAATAATTTTTGTACTATGGATGTCGCTGAAGCTTTTATGAATGACCCCTATGATTTCGATGGACCTAAAGANNCCTATCATTTGCTCTACCGAAGCAGATATGGACGCAGCTTTAACCATGGAGATCTTCAAAAAATTAGCCAAAACCCCGGTTCTGTTTGCTGATGTTCGTCATTGGCATGAAGATTATCAAATTTTGGACTTGTGCAACTCTGGCGAACACGCCACGTACTTTGCCGGAGCCAGCTTTGATTTTCGAGACAACCTCCCTCGAGTTTCTTTACTTCCTGAAGGCTTCTATTTCCAAGCTGGTGGTGCCGCAGTTCATCATCTTGCCCATCCAGGAAAAGTCACCCTGGCACGATTAGGAAGAAAAAATGGGAATTACTGGATGGCTATTATGACTGGGGAATTTCTCCAATTTGATGAGAAAACCAACCAAGAAATCATGACTCG
>DPKX01000291.1 GCA_003542295.1 Candidatus Atribacter hydrocarboniphilus | reverse complement strand
AATTATGACACAGTCTGAATGACGTTTTTAGATAGGTATTTTCATTTCCATCTAATTATTTCTGTCTTCTTCCGCAAATTTGTATATAATATTAAAGTGAACCAAGAAAATCATTGGGGAAAATATTTTATAAAAAAATAAAAAACATGGAGGTATCTTGTTATGGCACATATCGAATCAACTGGAAACATTCCAAAAAAGATGAAAGCAGTGGTCAACTACGCTCCCGGTGACTTCCGCTTAGAAGAAGTTGATGTTCCAGAAATTGGGCCAGGAGAAGTTTTAATTAAAGTTGGTGGTTGCGGTATTTGTGCTGGAGACGTAAAAACTTTCCATGGTGCAGCACGAATCTGGGGAGGAGATGGTCAACCGGCTTATGTGAAACCTCCAGTTATCCCCGGTCATGAATTTTACGGTCAAGTGGTAGCTTTGGGCGAAGGTGCGAGTAAAAAATATGGTTTGAAGTTGGGTGATTGGGCAACTTCCGAGCAAATTATTCCCTGTGGTATTTGTCGTTATTGTCTTCGTGGAGAATACTGGATGTGTGAAGTTCATAATATTTACGGCTATCAGAAACATGATGCCGAGGGTGGTTTTGCCGAGTATATGAGATTCCCTGCTACTGCCCGCAATCACAAGTTACCCGAAGGTTTAGCCCTTCATATGGCTCCCTACATTGAACCGTTGGGGTGTGCGATCCATGCTGTTGAAAGAGCTGATATCCAACTCGATGACGTAGTGGTGATTGCTGGTATTGGACCTCTGGGGTTTGGCATGCTTCAGACTGCTCGCCTAAAAAATCCGAAACTCCTGATTGCGATCGACGCAAAAGAAAAAAGATTAAATTTAGCCAAAGAATTAGGTGCAGACTTAGTAATGAACCCACTAAAGGAAGATGTAGTTGCCAAAGTAAAAGATCTGACTGATGGCTATGGTTGCGATGTGTATATTCATGCCAGTGGAAATCCCAAGGGAGTTCACCAAGGGATGAATATGATTCGAAAGTTAGGAAGGTATGTTGAGTTCAGTGTTTTCAATGAACCAACTCTTCTTGACTGGTCCATTATTGGAGATGTGAAAGAAATTGAAATTCGGGGTGCCCACTTAAGTCCCTATACCTATCCAGCTGCTATCCGTTTTATCCAAGAAGGCAAAGTGAAAGCCGAAGATATCATAACCCACGAATTTCCGCTGGCTGAATTCAAAAAAGGAATGGAATTGGCAGAAAAAGGTGACGAGTCAATTAAGGTGGTATTGGTTCCGTAACCACAAATATAAATATATAAGTATAATGGCCAATTGCCCCTCTCTATATCAAAAAGAGGGGCAATTTTTTTATGTACTCCTCACGATAAAGGCACCTTGATGGGAGAGGAAAAAAGAAAATGAATCTTAGGTTGGGGTTTGGTTTATCTAATCTGCCAATGGGTTTTCAGAAAAAAGTATCTCTCCTTTTTTCATCTTATCCGATTAGATTCATTTCCATAAAATGAGCGCCTTCAACTGGATTATTGTAATAAGGTTCAATTTCATAAAAGCCCAGCGACCGGTAAAGTGCAATTGCCTCTTTCATAGTCGAAATGGTATCAAGACGCATTTTATGGTAGCCTAATTCTTTAGCACGGGAGATGAGATAAATCGCCAAGCCTTTCCCGATACCCAATCCTCGGAATTCCGGTCGGACATAAAGTCGCTTCATCTCGCAGATTTCTTCCTTAAGAGGTTTCAGAGCAATGCATCCTGCTGGTTTTCCATTCACCAGAGCTAAATAAAGCAAGCCTTTGGGAGGTGAATAGACTCCGGGGAGTTCATCAAGTTCTTGTTGAAAGTTCTGAAAGTGTAAGCTAAAATTCAGCGAATGAGCATATTCCAAGAATAATTGCTTGATATTATCGATGGAAGTTTTTTCGTTGGTGACTTCCATGACTGTAAACGGTTTATTCATAAACAAATCCCTTCCCTACTGGAGGTGAAGAAATGAAAATTAAATTTTTTATTATTTTATATGTCATATTGGTTTTTTCGCAAGCCGTTTTCGCTGATTCTCCAGCAACTTCAACTCCCTTTTCTGAAGCTTATCTGGATATTCCTCTGGTCAAAATAGCTCAAGAACAAGGGGTTCTTAATGAAGAAATGTGTCGATTTTTAACTGATCTCAATATTTCTTTGGATCAAAAAGCCGCTTTAGTTAATGCTTTAGGATGGAAATTCGAGGGAAAAAAGAATGCTGAAATATTTACCCAATATCTTATGAAAAAATATCGATTCCAAACCAAAAACCTTCCCATCTACGCTTTAAATGGAAGCGAGATGATGTGTCTTGGATATCTTAGACTTCTTGATGATTACTTTCATCCTTTAGAGGCCATGAAAATTCTTGAGAGAGCTTTAAAAATCAAACCAAAGAGTTTTACAGTAAATATTGTAACTGCCATAGCACAAGGTCAGGTCGCCTTTGATTATGATTGGTGTCAGATTTGGCGTTTTGCTGAAACGGTATTGAACAATAAATCTCTTGAGGAAGACTTTCGTCCTGAAGCCACATCGATTATCGTGGATTATTTAATTTTATACCGGGATAGTTGTTTCGAATAGCCTCTTTTTTCACGATGAGAGGTATAATAAATGGAAATTGAAAATAAAAAGGCAGGGGAATACAGTTGATTTTTACTATGATTCGCCAGTTTCATCCTCCACCAAGTTAATAATTCCTCTAAGCTCATCGAGCATATAGCCCTTTGTTTTAAAGCCCCGTTCTATTACGGAGATAGGATTTTAATTGCCTCTGACAATTGTGCCATTTCAACAGTATGAAATATTGATTTACTTCAAAGCCGACAATTTGATTTCTAGTGAGGGGAAGCTAATGGAAAAAAGCCCAACAAAAATAAGAGAATAGAAAATTCTGCCTTGCAAGAATTGTATAACCGAAGAAAAACCATTACTTTTATTTTAACTTTGCTTATCGTTGGTATTTATGTTGCATATATTTTGATTGATGCTTTTGATTGGGAATTGTTAGCTCGGAAAATATCTGGTGGTATTACCTTGGGTATTTATATTGGAATTGGAATTATCGTTATTGGATGGATCACCACTGGAGTTTACGTTTGGTGGGCGAACAAAAAATACGATTCACTTCTTGGTAGAATGAAAAGGACTACTGGAGGCCACTCATGAGTACAACCAGTTTGGGACAGGTCAATCCGATTTCAATTTCTTTCTTTTTTGTATTTGTGGCAGCTACTCTATTCATTACCTATTGGGCTTCAAAGAAATCCCATTCTACCAGTGAGTTCTATGCTGCTGGACATGGCATCAGTGGTTTTCAAAACGGTTTGGCACTTTCGGGAGATTTTATGAGCGCTGCATCTTTTTTGGGAATTGCCGGTATGGTGGCTCTGAGTGGTTATGATGGTCTGATATATTCAGTCGGTTGGCTGGTTGGCTGGCCGATTGTGCTTTTTCTCATCGCTGAACCACTCAGAAACCTGGGTAAGTACACCTATGCTGATGTAGTAGCCTATCG
>DPKX01000164.1 GCA_003542295.1 Candidatus Atribacter hydrocarboniphilus | reverse complement strand
ACTTCATATGAAGTCCGTTTTGTCCCATTTCGATCTTCCCAATTATTAGCGAGAAGTTCACCAACCACAGCTACTCTGCTCCCTTTATGAAGAAAACGTGCACAATTTTCACCGAGTTTACTCCAAGCTGTTATTCGTAGGAAGGTGGTATCTTTGGTTTGTTGGCCATTTTTATTTTGATAAAAACGATTCATAGCTATATCAAATCGACATACAGGTGTCCCCTGGGGAGTATAGCGAAGATCAGGGTCACGCGTGAGATTTCCAATGCCAAAAAAATAGTTAATATCTCCAGCCATTTCAGTTCCCCCATATAAATTAAGAAATTCTAAATAAATAATTTCTGTTAGTTTAGCATATTCTAAACCATAAATACAGTGACGAGCGATGATTAAAGTATATGTCATCCTGAGAATTCGTCTTATGAATTCGTGAGGATTTCATCTTTTCCTATTTTACTCCACCTGCTAAGGTCCCCCTTGTTCTTTTTGCTAAAGAAGGAAATTGATTCCTGAAGTGATTATTTAAATTGCCTCCCCTTTTTGGTCTTTTAATGAATTGCCTAATTTTTCATCAGGATTTATTGCGTATAGATCAAGCCGGCGATGCTTTAACAAGGGAAGCCGTTGACGGGCTTGATCAACCAAAGATAGGTCAATATCTTTTATTATTATTGCTTCTTCATTACCAAGCTGTTCTAGTACTCTGCCCATTGGATCCACAATAAGGCTATGGCCATAAGCTTGATAAGATGCATTTGGGTATGGAGCTGGTGATGCACCTAAAAGATAAACCTGATTATCTATTGCCCGTGCCCGGAAGAGAACCTCCCAATGCAGAGGTCCGGTAATCGGGTTGAAGGCAGCAGGAACTGCAACCATAAATGCCCCCCGCAAGGCATAAAGACGAATAAGCTCTGGAAAACGCAGATCGTAACAAATTAAAATTCCAATTTTTCCCCAAGGAGTATCAATTAATAGAGGGGTATTTCCAGGGTTGAGAACTGCTGATTCTTGGAAATGTAGGTTTTCAAAGTCAACATCGAAAAGATGAGTTTTCCTATAAATACCAATGATCTCTCCGGAGGGGTTGTAAACAATAGAAGTATTATAATAGCGATTTCCTTTTTTTTCCGGTATTGAACCGCCAACCAAGAAAGTTCCATATTCACGAGCGAGATTCGATAAAAAGAGACTGGTTTCGCCAGTAAGGATATCTTCAGCGAAAATTGGGAATGATTCCAGACTATAAGGGCACTGAAACATTTCCGGTAGGAGTATCAAGTTTGCTTGGTGATTCTTAATTGAAGCAAAAAGCTCGGCAGTTTTTAACAAATTCGATGTTTTATCTGGACCTGTTTGAATTTGAATAATCGCAACTTTTAAACTATCCATAGCCCTATCTCAAAGAATTGTTTTAAAAAAGCAAGGTTTACTTAGAAAAGCCGTTCTCAGCTTTTTCAATAATATAGTACAATAATTGCAGCATTGGCAAGAGCATATTAAAAAAGCTTATAAAATTTCCATATGCGAGGGGAAAATTTTGAAATGTTTTCTATTCATTCCAGAAAATGAATTAGCAGATCAAATCAGTAACAATATCTGTTGGAATTTGAGAAAGATTTCTCTTGCCAAAGTCTATTTTTTTACCCCTGTTATTTAAAAAATTTCCGGAAACTAGGTTATCCCGAAATAAAATCTGGTATAAACCCGCCACCAGTATTCCAATTATTTCCGAAAGTTATTGAATGGTATCGTATGATACGAACCTTGCTACAAAGGAGAAAATTTCGAGAGACGGTAGTATTTATTGATAGGACATAAGACTTATCTTCTTTTATGGATATTTTTTGTTATGCAAAAAAAGCCAATTTTCATAAGGATAACCAGTCATTTTGGCCAGAATTTCTCCTGGCTTGATGGTTTTTTATGAAACACCTTACCCAATCATTTTTAACCAATGATCAAAAGCTCAATCAATATCTCTGCATTAAAAACCAAACTTCTTATTTCGTTGGAAATGTTCTTTCTGATTTGGTTCAATCAATTGAATTTCCATTCTTACACGGTAAAAAGCCAATCTATTCTTTTTTTCCCAGTTTCGATTATTTTGAGTTTGACTTTAAGCTTATTCTCAAAATTTTTCCTGATTTTGCCGATATTATGAACGGCTACTATCTGATGGTAATTCCTCCTGGTCACTAAGAAACCAATCTACTCCGGACTGAAAAACTCATATTCATGAATGGAAGGAAAGAAAGAGTGAGCAATACGTGATAAAATAAATAGAATTTATTTTTTAAGACGGGAAGGATGATAAGCGAGTGAGAGGTTTGGTTCCATGGGACGTCGATCGAAGGTTGCAAATCTTTTTAGAAGAAGATTTAGGTTTTGATGATATCACTACCCAAGGTTTAGGAAACCTTAGTTTAAAGCCAGTGCGGGCAAGAATTATTGCTAGAGAAAAAGGAATAATGTCAGGAGGCCCCTTTGCAATTCGCCTTTTTAATCTCATAGACCCTCAAGTGAACGAAAAGATTCATATAGAAGAAGGTGAAGAATTTAAAAATGGTGACTGCGTTATGGAAGTTATTGGACAAACCCGGGCAATATTGATGGGAGAAAGAGTTGCCCTTAATCTGTTGCAAAGACTGTGTGGAATTGCTACAAAAACCCGAGAGTTTGTTGAAGTGGTTAAAGACCTACCAGTAAAAATAGCTGATACAAGAAAGACCAGCCCTGGTTTAAGAATTTTTGAAAAGTATGCAGTCCGTTGTGGGGGCGGGGTTAATCACCGACTCGGTTTATATGATTGTGCTCTTATCAAAGACAACCATATTTCGATTTGTGGATCGGTGAAGAATGCCATCCAAAGAGTAAGACCGGCAATTCCCTTTACAGCACGAATCGTGGTTGAATGCGAAAATTTAAAGCAAGTGAGTGAGGCAATCGAAGAAAAAGCTGATGTTATTATGCTGGATAATATGAATGTTAAACAAATTAAGGAAGCAGTTAAGATGATCAATAAAAGATCGATTGTTGAGGCTTCAGGAGGTGTAAATTTAGAAACTGTAAGGGAAATCGCAGAACAAGGAGTTGATATCATTTCTACTGGATATATAACTCATCATGCCATTTGGTTGGACTTGAATTTGGAGGTAGAAGAAATCACAGATGTACTATGATGCTTTGATTATCGGAAATGGAATTGCTGGAAGTAGTGCCGCCCTTTTTCTGGCGGAAAAATCTCAACGAGTTTTGTTGGTCAGCAAAGGTCAATCTCTTGAGGAAACCAACACCGAAAAAGCCCAGGGAGGGATTGTATATCGAGGTAAAAATGATTCTTGGAAGATTCTCGAGCAAGATATTCTTAATGCTTCAGATGGAAGTGCTTTAGAAAAAAGTGCTAAAGTATTAGCCAAGATTGGTCCGTCTCTGGTTAAAAGGTTATTTATTCAAAAACTTCGGGTTCCATTTGAGAAGGACGAACAGGGAGAATGGGATCTTTTCCAGGAAGCGGCGCATTCCCGAAGGCGGGTTCTTCATGTTAAGGATTGCACCGGCAAAGCTATTCAAAAAGCACTTCATGAAGGGACCCTCAAGGAGCATCTTATTGAGGTTAAAAAAAACACCCAAGCAGTTGGTTTGATTCTTTCCAATCGCTATCAACTCTCACCCCAATCGCGTTATGAAGTTCCGGAGTGTCTCGGTGTTTATTTGCTGGATCTTCGTAAAGGGATTATTACCCCCTTTTTTGCTCGAGCTACAATTTTTGCTACTGGTGGTTTAAATTCTCTTTACCAATATTCAACCGGAGGATCTTGGAATACCGGCGATGGTTATGCCTTAGCCTATCGAGCCGGAGCTATTCTCCAAAATATGGAATATGTACAATTCCATCCTACTCTTCTTTATAGTCCAGAGCATTCCCAGACTTTTCTTATTTCCGAAACGGTTCGAGGCGAGGGAGCTGAACTCATTAACCATGAAGGCAAAGCTTTTATGCATAAATACCATCATTTGGGGAGCTTAGCGCCTCGTGATGTGGTTTCCCGAGCGATCTTCGAAGAAATGCTCAGCCAGAATGCCCACTGTGTATTCCTTGATCTTTGTCATGCGATTCCACCGGAAAAAATAAAAGCAACCTTCCCAACCATCTATGAAGAATGTTTATACCGAGGAATTGATATTACCCGAGAACCGATACCAGTTGCCCCGGGAGCTCATTTTTGCTGTGGGGGAATACTTACCGATAGCTTTGGCCGTACCTCGATTAAACGTCTCTATGCTATTGGCGAAGTTGCCTGCACTGGTATGCATGGTGCCAATCGCTTGGCTTCTACCAGTCTTTTAGAAGGATTAACCTTTGCTTACCGAGCTTCTCATGATATTATAAAAAATCCGGCTACTAAGGAACAACCTCGAATAATTCCGTTCGAATATTCTTGCGGAAACCCTCCATCTGAGGCAATTTTGGAGAGT
>DPKX01000091.1 GCA_003542295.1 Candidatus Atribacter hydrocarboniphilus | reverse complement strand
AATTATGACACAGTCTGATTGCGAGGAGCAAAGCGACGTGGCAATCTCATTTAATTTTTTATAATGATGAAAAGATGAGATCCTCACGCGGGAAAGAACCACTCAGGATGACAGTAATGTAAAACGATGTTATATTTTCAGGATAAAATGGGACTTGCAATGAACAAAAGGAGATTAAGCGCTATCCATCTACTCCTAAGAGCCGATGGAAGTTTGAGGTGAACAAATTGCAAAAAAAACGTTTAGCCATTTGGGTAGTTATTATTGCGGTTCTTTTGGGGTTTATCATCGTTGCTTCAGTTCAAGCTAACCGTTATGATGCCTATTTTTCAACTGAAATAGAAAGTGATAAATGGCAGCCACTTCTCGAGACTATCTATCTGATAAAGAATCAATATTATTCGGAGCAGGAAATCGATGAAAATGATTTGATGGAAGAAGCGATTCGTGGTGTATTAAAGGCAACCGGGGATCCCTATGCGCGATACTTAAATGAGGAAGATCTAAAAATTGAAACCAGCGATCGCATTGAAGGTGAATTTTCTGGCTTAGGAATAGTGATTGCGATTAAAGACGATAAATTGACCGTCATAACACCTTATCAGGGATCACCAGCTTCTCAAGCTGGGGTAAAAGCTGGTGATGTGATTAGCCAAATTGATGGAGAACCTACCTCGGGAATGCCCTTAGATGAATCAGTACGGAGACTTCGGGGTGATAGAGGGACCAAAGTTGTCATACAATTACAGCGAGAAGGGATAGAGGAACCTATAACCGTGACAGTAGTCAGAGATATTATTAAGATAAAAAGTGTCGAATTTGAACTACTAGAAGAAGGTATTGGTTTAATTCGTATCATAGAATACCATGGACGAACCAATCTTGAGGTTGAAGACGCCATTAAGCAATTAAAACTGCTCGAAGTCAAAGGGTTGGTGATTGATTTAAGGAATAATCCAGGTGGACTTCTTTCCTCGGCAATTATTTGTTCGGGTTTATTTCTTCCCCGGGATACCAATATCCTTTTTATTGAAGATCGAAACGGAAACCGTGAGACGTTGGAAAATCCGGTCGACAAAATTGTTGATCTTCCTATGGTAGCTTTAATTAATAAGGGAACTGCCAGTGGAGCAGAGATAATGGCAGGAATTTTTCAAGTCATTTTAAAAACGCCTCTTATTGGAGAAACAACCTTTGGAAAAGGTGTAGTACAGCAGATTTTCCCCCTTTCTCACCAGGGAGGAGTTATATTTACCATTTCGAAATATTATTTACCAGATGGAACCGATATTAATGGTGAGGGAATTCAACCTAATATAGTAGTTGAAAATGAAGAAGAGCAAGTAGATATCGCCATCCAGGAGTTAAAAAGGATTATCAATGAAAAAGAAAACAATGTCTCTGAGTAAGACGATATTTTGGGTATTAATTGCCTCGATCTTGCTTTGTTCAGCAGTATTAATTTATGAACTCCAGCAGGATGGAGTGCTTAACAATAAATATATTGCTTTGGCAAAAGTTATTCCTTCCCAGCAAGACCATTGGCTTTCGTTATTCCTATTCCATGAAATGAATAACCTTTTTCCCGACCTTGCTGTCCAAATTATTGAAAATCCAGAAACGGGAAAATCTTGGAAAGTCCTAATGGAGGATGTTCCAGAATACTACCGTGAGGAGATATCAGATCATCTCCTGGCAATTTTTAATGTTCTTTTTGGTTTTGGATTTTATGGTGAAAAAAGAACTCTCAATGGAAAAGACGTCTATTTTCTTTTTCGAGATCTGATGCCTTGGTTTACCTTGGAGGTTTACTTTCAGCCTCGCTATCAGGTGGCGATTGTGATTGATGATTTAGGGTACAATCGAACCAATGCGGAACGCTTTTTAAAACTTCCCCAAAAGATAACCTATGCCGTTTTTCCTCACCTTCCACTCAGCCGTTCGTTGGGAGAGAAGTTTAGTGAGCATGGAAAAGAAATAATCATTCATCTTCCCATGGAAGCCTTGGATAATGAACAAAATAATAATGAACCTTTGATATTGAAGACCGGAGACGATGAGGCCCGGGTTAATGATATTATAAAAAAGGCCGTTACGAACCTTCCAACAGCAAGGGGTCTAAATAACCATAAAGGTTCAAAAGCTACCCAGGATTCTGAGCTGATGAAAAATCTCATGGTAGCTTTAAAAAAATCGAATCTTATGTTTTTAGACAGCGTAACCAGTGATCAGTCGCAGGCTTTTGATATAGCTCAAGAATTAGGACTCCTTTCTTTTCGAAGGGATATTTTTATTGATGGAAATACTTCGATTGAATATATCCAACAAAAACTTTGGGATGCAGTATCAATAGCTAAAAAAAGAGGTTATTCGATTGCTATTGGTCATGTGAAGTCAGAAACTTACCAGGCTCTGGAATCTTTTTTTCATTCTTTTAATGACCCAGAAGTAGAGTTTGTTTATCTTTCAGAATTAATTCAACCAAGCAAGAAGAAGAGTCAGAGCGCTCCTTAGAGAATGCTGCACCAAGAAATGATGTTTTTTAGAGAATCCCAGTGCAAAATTATTTGAGCGGGTCATTTCTTTTTGAAAAATCTGATTCGAGGTGATACCGAATAATGGATTTTCCTAATACTCATCATTGTTTTCTCTGTGGTGATCAAAACCCCATGGGTTTTAAACTGAAATTTAAGGAAGATAATGGGGATACGGTTTCCGAAGCGTCAATTCCCTCTCAATATCAAGGTTTTGATGGAGTGGTTCATGGAGGCATTGTGGCAACTTTTCTCGATGAAATAATGGCCCAGGCAGTAAAAAAATCCGGCCAAAAGGCCATGACTGGTACCCTAACTGTAAAGTATCGAAAACCTTGTCGCACTGATGAGAAAATCCAGATACGGGGTCGTATAGTAGAAATCAACGGTAGAATTATTAAAGCCCAGGGTGAGATAATTCAAGATCAAGAAATCGTTGCTGAAGGGGAAGGAATTTTTGTTGTTCCAAGACAAGCCTGATTCTTTTGATGGCCAACAAGGAAATGGAAGTTATGAGGAGGATCTTTTTTTATGGAAAAAACAGTTAGAGTACGGTTTGCCCCGAGTCCTACTGGGTTTCTTCATTTAGGGGGTGCCCGAACTTCGCTATTTAATTGGGCATATGCAAGGAAAATGGGCGGAGTGTTTGTACTCCGCATTGAAGATACCGATGTTGCCCGCTCCACAGATGAGTCAGTTGAGGTTATTCTTGATAGCTTAAAATGGCTGGGCTTTAATTGGGATGAAGGTCCAGAAGTTGATGGTCCTTATAAACCTTATTATCAAAGCATGAGGTTGCCCTTTTATCAAGAACAGCTAAAAAAGTTATTACAAACCGGGAAAGCCTATCGGTGTTTTTGTACTGCTGAAGAGTTAGCTGAACGTCGAGAAAAAACAATGGCAGAAGGGAAAAATTGGCGTTACGATCGCAAATGTTTTCAGCTCTCGCCAGAAGAAGTTGAATCCCGATTGAGTCAGGGGGCCAGTTCGGTGGTTCGGTTTTTAATTCCCGAAGGTGAAACATCTTTCATTGACATGCTTCGAGGTGATGTAACCTTCAACAATGTCGAACTTGATGATTTTGTTCTATTAAAATCGGATGGGATGCCGACTTATAATTTTGCTTGCGTAGTTGACGATGCATATATGCAAATTACTCATGTAATAAGAGGAGATGACCACATCTCTAACACCCCTCGTCAAGTTCTTCTTTATAAAGCATTAGGATTTCCGGTACCTCAATATGCTCATATACCGATGATACTGGGAAAGGATAAAACCCGATTAAGCAAGCGGCACGGTTCCCCATCGGTTACCTATTATCGGGATAAAGGGTATCTCCCTGATGCTATGGTCAATTACTTAGCCCGATTAAGCTGGGCTTCTGGGGAAGAAGAGAAAGAAATATTTACTCGTCAGGAAATCGTTGAAAGATTCTCCTTAGATCAGGTGAGCAAACATTCAGCGGTTTTTGATCTGGATAAACTGAATTGGATGAACAGCGTTTATATTCGGGAAGCCGATCAATCAACACTGGTTCAAATGTTAACGGAAATTTTAATTCGGGAACAAGTCGTTAAATCGAAGGCAGTAACCACAGATTTTACCCGTTATTGTGAAAAAATTGTTGCCGTTATGCGAGAGCGTATAAAGTATGTAGGGCAAATAACCGAAGATGCCAGGTATTTTTTTACTGATGACTTTGAGTATGATTGGATAGCCTTTGATAAGGTATTGATGAGTGAAGGTGCCGAAGATCGATTGGTTCTCTGTCAAGAAGAGCTCGGAAAACTTGATGAATTTAATATTGAAGCCACTGAAGATGTTATCAGAAATTTATCTGAAAAGCATAATATAAAAGCTGCTCAATTTATTCACCCTCTGCGTATGGCAATTTCTGGAGTGAAGGGAGGGCCTGGACTTTTTGAACTCCTGGAAATATTAGGGAAAGAGAAAGTACTGTTGAGAATTGATCGTACCTTAAACCAAATAAGAATCCGAAAGCAAAGTGGCAAGTGAGAAGGAATCATTTTCAGTATAGAATTCATTTTGTAAATATTGAATTTATCAAAAGTTTGGGAAAGTTAGTTTATTGTTGAAAATACTGAATGGTGATGGTATTATATTTTCTGCTTGATCGCTGAGAGGTCGTCTAAGGGTAGGACACGTGACTCTGGATCATGGAATGGTGGTTCGAATCCACCCCTCTCAGCCAACGTGGCGCAATAGAATAGTGGTTAGTTCGGCGGGCTCTCAATCCGCAAGCCCGGGTTCAATTCCCGGTTGCGCCACCAGTATCTCTAATAGTTACCAAATCCGACTTTTAACATCTAAAAAAACTACTTGGTAAATTTTATAAATAAAATAGTATTGTAATACCATCTTTTTTCTGTCATCTTTATAGAGAGAGGGGAAAAAGCGGTTAAAAAGAAAATCATTGGTTTTTAAAACAGAAGTTTTACCAGAACGAGGGGAAAGATTGAATTGAAAAGAAGAGCTCTTAAAAGAGGTTTAAATCCGACCATAAACCAAAAAAATTACAGAAACGAACTTTTCAACTCATTAAACAAAAACAATTTTAACTCGAATTCTTTCCAACCAGAAGATCAAATCAAAATAGGTAACCAGAAAGCTCCTTTTAGTCAGGTTGAAAAAAACGAAATATTCATAGAAAAGAATGAAGACAATAAGGTTCAACCAATGGATAATCAGGTAAAGTTTTATTTTTATGAAGATGAAGAATCTTTTCAAGATTTTACGATAAAAAGTCAGAAGTATTTTTCCAGTGATATTATTTTACACGATTACCTCACTGGACTATGGAATCGAGTTCTTTTTGAAGAGGAAATAAAAAGGCTCGATACAGAGCGCCAACTACCGATAAGTTTAATTATGGGTGATGTAAACGGATTGAAGTTGGTGAATGATATCTACGGTCATGACTATGGTGATGAACTTTTAGTTGATGTAGCAACAATTCTCAGGGATTCTTGCCGAAAAGAAGATATCATAGCCCGTTGGGGAGGGGATGAATTCATTATTCTTTTACCAAAAACCTCAAGAGCAACAGCCCAAGCTATTGTCCATCGTATCTCAGAACTATGTCAAAAAGGAAAAACCGACACAATACCAATTACCATTTCTCTTGGAATCGGTACTAAAAGTCATCCAGGGGATCAGATCAAAGAAGCTTTAAAACAAGCTGAGGACGAAATGTATCACAAGAAGACAGTTGAAAGCCAATTAATCAGGGATCGACTGTTCGCTTCATTAAAACTTAAATATTGGGAAGTCAAAAAGCTTTTTCAGAAAGAAGGGAACACACAAAATCTTCTTTATCATCACCAATTGGGTGAAATTCTTCAACTTGATCAACAAGCCTTAAATAATCTTCTGTTGTTAGCCGCTCTTCACGATATTGGAAAAATCACCATTCACCGTCACCTGCTCTTAAAAAAAGAACCGTTAACCTTGACAGAGAAATTAATCTTTAGGAAAATACCAGAAATTAGTTATCGCGTTCTTCGATATTTTCCTTTTACCAATCAAATAGCAGATGCTGCCTTAAGCTATTGTGAATGGTGGAATGGATCAGGATACCCACGTGGACTCTCTCATGAAGATATTCCACTGATTTCGAGGATTTCTTCTGTGGTGAATACCTATGATCTGATGATTCAACCTCGACCCTATAAAAGATCATTGGCACCTCAAGAAGCTTTGATTGAATTACAAAATCAATCAGGGAAACAGTTTGACCCAGGGGTGGTCAAAAACTTCCTTAAAATGATGGAGGAGAAAGCAGAGTAGTTAACCCTCGTGCCACTTTTGGAATACCAGACGAGGATGAAAACCCTATAAAAAACCCTCATTCTGGTTGTGTTTCAATTCATTTCTTACATCAAGAATAGCGTGAAAGTGGAGGACATAGTATTTTTTTCCATGTTTTGGTTGTCTATCCCCAATATTACTATAAATGGGGGTAAATAATTTACAGAGTAATTGCGTGACACAGCCTGATTGCGAGTACAGCGACGTGAGAATCCCATCCACCCGCCCCGTCA
>DPKX01000281.1:2870-6254 GCA_003542295.1 Candidatus Atribacter hydrocarboniphilus | reverse complement strand
TTCAAGAATCAAGACCTGACCCCACAGGATTGTTGATTATAGTTTTTACGCATTTCCGCAACCACTGCTTTGGCTCCGGTTAAAAGCATATTCATGTCGCTATTAACCCAGAAAAATTGAACCCCTTCCGATATCCAACTTTTTGCTAAACCAGGATCGGCATAAGCTACTCCAGAAGGAATTTTAAAATCCTGACACCTTTGAATCACCTTTCTCATTAAGGAAAGAACATCTTCGTGGAAGAATTCACAGGGATGACCTATTGAAAGAGAAAGATCAGCCGGGCCGATTAGAATGACATCAATTCCAGAGATGGAAAGAATGCTGTCTAAATTTTGAACCGCTTGCTCATTTTCAATTTGAACAATGAGCAGAGTACTTTCATTTTGATCTTGAATAAAGTCAGCTGGAGTAGTTGGGCAATAGCCAGTGGCAGTTCCTCCCGGATAAAGACCTCTTTTCCCTTTAGGAGGATATTTCATAATCTCAATGACTTGAAGGATTTCTTCGGAGGAAGTAATTCGAGGAACGATGATCCCTCGAGCGCCTTGGTCAAGATTTCGGCAGATTACTTCATATTCAATGGCTGGAATACGAACTATCGGAGCAATACCACAATTTCTCGCCATTCGATATATTTGAGATGCTTCAGAAATTGTAAATGAAGTATGTTCCATATCAACGACAATAAAATCCAACCCAGCGGCTGCATATATTTCGGCAATGGCTGGGGAGCGAACTTCGTTAACTTCACTTCCAACAACGATTTTACCTTGTTGTAGGTTTTTTCTAAGGTTTTTAATGTCCATTTTTTGATCCATCCTTAATCTAATATTTCAATGTTTAAAAGAGATTCATAAATTCGCTAATATTATACGATAATACCGGTTTTATTAAGGAGTAAATCTGACTTATCAAAAGAGCATGAGGATTGGCAGGGAAACTCTCTCTCAACTGTTTTGCAATAGATATTGAACTTGGAAATGTTTATTTTAAGTTTTGTTACCCAGTCAAAAATAGAGTGGCTATCTTAAATTTTTAAAAAATAAAATAAATTAAAAGGTAAAATTCTCAAGTCAAAAAGCATTGGCCAGGACGATTCTATTTATGTATTCATTTCAGAATTTATGGATTTAATAGTTTTTAAATTATCACTCACCATTTACCTTTCTGGCTATTTCTTTACTTTTATAAAATTAGTAGGTAAATTATTTTACAACGAATATTTATGATACTCTTTTCCTAGAACATAGAAAGTTATGAAGTAATAAATAAAGAAAGGCAATTCAATTATGAAGGAATCACACCAATTTCATCCCAAAAAATTAAAAAAACAAATCTTCATTGCATTGTTAGTTAGCATTTCTTCTTTTATAATTATTTTCTCTTTTTTTTCTTGGCAGGAAATTCCCAATGATTTTAGAGTTCGCAAACCAATTTATCTTTTTATTGCAATGTTCATTTTAGTGGTTGCTTGGTCAATTGATGCCTTTAGGATATATTTTACTTGCAAGGCATGGAATAAAAATATACGCCTCCGCGAAGCATTTAAAACAGTTCTTTCTGGTTACTTCTTCGGAGGAATAACACCGGCAAACGCGGGGGGAAGTGTTGCTGAGATTTATGTTTTAAAACAGGCAGGCTTAAGCTGGGGGGAAGCAGGCAGTTTAACCACCATTTGTGGGATTCTATATCAAATAAGTCTAATACTACTTTTCCTCTTTTTATTTGTAGGTTCTTCAGTGAGCTTTGTGATTCGTACCCGTCTTATGAATCTAATTTATACTTTTTTTCTCGTCTATTCAATTTTAATTGGAGTTTTGTTTATTATCATTCAAAAACCTCAGCTTATTCTGGTTATTGTGGAGAAGGTAATGAATCGCCTGAAGAAAAGATTTCCCTCCCTTGAAGAAACAAGAAAGAATGTTCTCAATTGGATTGAAGCTTTTCTTCGTGAATTTAAAGATGGTTTTTATATTTTCTTTATAAAAAAACCTCAGTATCTTTTTCTCAATTTGGGAATGCATATGCTGTATTTTTTTGCTTATTTTAGTGTTGCATACTTCATCTTATTCGCCTTGGGAATAGATTCATCCCATATGGAGGTTATCCGGATTCAAATTCCAATTTTTTTTACCTTCGGCATAGTGCCAACTCCAGGAGCAAGTGGAGGCGTAGAATTAGCACTCACGACAACCTTTGCCTCTCTTCTTGGCAGTGAACAGGCAGGGACGTTTGTTTTTTATTGGAGGGTAATTACTTATTATATAACTCTAATTATTGGCGGAGTGATTTTTTTTCGTTGTTTAGAAAAAAGTGGTAATAGAAATGAAATAGTTGATACCAATGATGTAGAATGAAGTTTCCTCCTTCCAAATTTTCCACTATCTTTTGGTAATTTTTGAATTATTCTTACCCAATCATTTAAAAAACCTTGACAAATAAATCAAAAGTATGGATAATTTAACTAGAAATGAAAACCATTATCAATAAAATTTATAAAAGGAGTTAAATTGGAAGATGCGTAAATGCTGGTGGCGAGGGAAATTTGAAGGAGCAGGCTTACGGCTAACGTCACCTCGCCTAGCAATTATTGATATTCTCAGTAAAACAACGAAGCACCCCAGTGCTGAGGACATTTATCTAACCCTGCGACAAAAGTATAACAATGATAATATTGGACTCACTACAGTCTATCGAACTTTAGAAATTTTAGTCAATATGGGAATTGTCTATAAATTTGATTTTGGTGACGGTCGAACACGATACGAGCTTTCGGAAGGACCGGATGGTTTTCGTCATCACCATCATTTGGTTTGTACCGAATGTGGTCGAATTATTGATTATACAGATTTTATTGATGAAGAAAAAGAATTGCTGGATCGAACTGAAAAAGGGCTTGCAGAGAAATATCATTTCCAGATTCATAAACACCTTATTCAGTTTTATGGCTTATGTGAAAACTGTCAGTTGAATAAACCATAGATTTTTTTTCTTTTATAAATGAAAATGGTTTTCAATAGCAATAAAAGGGAGGTGTATTAAATGCCCAGACTTGATGGTACCGGACCTTTAGGTTTAGGACCGATGACCGGATGGGGAAGAGGTTATTGTGTAACCTCTCTTGGTCCTCATCATAACCAGTTTTGGTTAAGAGGTTCACCTAGGTATTTCGGTGGACGTTTTCTGGGTCGGTTTGGTAGGGGGAGAGGTCGTGGGTGGCGACATTGGTATTACGCTGCCGGACTTCCCGGATGGACAAGAGCCCAGTATGGCTATCCTTTAGCAGGACCAATGGGATATTATTATTATTCACCGAGAGGCTATTATTATTGATTAAATAAAGGAGGTATTTTGATATGCCAAGAGGAGATGGAACCGGAC
>DPKX01000281.1:0-2781 GCA_003542295.1 Candidatus Atribacter hydrocarboniphilus | reverse complement strand
TGGGTGGCGACATTGGTATTACGCTACCGGACTTCCCGGATGGGCAAGAGCCCAATATTATAATCCGCCATTTGCGCCTGCTTGGGGAAATGTTCCGCCGCCAACTAGTCCACAGGAAGAAGCAGAAGTATTAAAAGAACAGGCTGAAATTCTCAAACAACAGCTGGAACAAATCGATATGCGAATTGAAGAACTTCAGAAGAACCCATCTAAAGAAAATTCGTAGAATAAGAAAGGGAGAGGGGAAATAATTTCTCCCCTCTCTCATACCCTAACATTGGGAGGTTTTTTCATGATAAGGATTGCGATATCAACCGATGGAGACCAGGTATCACCTCATTTTGGTCGTTGTGCAACCTATACCATTATTGATTTAGAAGATGGAAAAGTCAAAGCTCAAGAAGTTATTGAGAATCCCGGCCATGAACCAGGTTTTCTGCCTCAATATCTTCAAAAAGGCGGAGTTAATGCGATCGTAGCTGGAGGTATGGGTCCTCGGGCACAAAATCTTTTTCAAGAAGTAGGAATTGATGTCTATCTAGGAGCAGAAGGGCCAATTGATGAAGTTATAAAACAGTTGCAGAAAGGGACTCTCATTGCTGGCGAAAGTTCTTGCACCCATGAACAAGGTTCAGGGAATGGAAATTGTGATCATTCCCAGGGGTCAGGTCTTGATTCTTGAATTTTAACCAGCGGTGACATTGAAGAATTGAGAAAAAAGGCGGCTGGAAAAGAAGAAAAGATGAGATCCTCACGCCCTCACAAAGGGAGGGCTCAGGATGACGGATTAAAGAATTCCTTTGATGATATTTTCAGGATAGAAATCAATCTCCACCTTTAGAAAAAATGGTAAGGAGGGTTTGAATTTATTGGTAGCGAATCGAATCCTGAACCATCTCCCTTTAGCCAAAAGGAGAGGTCAAAATAATGGGAATTTGGTTAAAATTGTTTTTCAGGATAAACCCTCATGCCACATGTGTGGCGCCACGTAGGGTTGATAAATAAGTTCCTCCCTCATCTCAATATTTTCCCACCAGGGAAGGGGAAAGCAAGAAGATAAGTTCTTCCACCTGGGGAAAATACCGAAAGGAAGAGGGCGAGAGGGAGTATAAATTTCTTCTCACACAAATTGATTAAGGAAGGAAGGATGCATTATGAAAATCTTAATTACTTCGCAAGGAAAGACACTTAAAGATGACCTCGATCCCAGATTTGGCCGATGCCAGTATTTTTTAATAGTCGATGATGAAACGAATGAAGTGGAAGCCATTCCCAATCCGCAGGTTTCGGCGGGAGGTGGAGCTGGAATTCAAACCGCTCAATTTATGGTTGATCGAGGAGTTAAAGCGATCCTAACAGGAAATATGGGTCCCAATGCCTCAAAAGTCTTGAATGAAGCAGGAATTAAAGTCTATATTAATAATAGCGGGACGGGAGAATCGGTACTCAATGATTTTAAAAATGGGAAGTTGACTCCTACAACTCAAGCGAATGTTTCTTCTCATTTTGGTTTGAAATAGTTGAAAAGGAGGATAGAACGATGCGTGGATTAGGGAATCGATCTTCAGGTGGTGGAGGAAAAGGAATGGGACGAGGAGGTGGAGCCGGAGCCGGTCCGGGTGGAATTTGTGTATGTCCACAGTGCGGAACCAAAGTTCCACATCAACCAGGTGCCCCCTGTTTCCAGGTTAAGTGTCCGCAATGTGGAACAAATATGGTTCGAGAAGGTATAACACCATCATGAAAATTGCGGTAGCTAGCGGAAAAGGAGGAACCGGCAAAACACTTATCGCAACGAGTTTGGCACAAGCTATTTCGCGATCAAAATCGGTGATATTTCTGGATGCAGACGTTGAAGCACCAAACGCTCATTTTTTTTTAAAACCTGACTTTTTTGAGAACCAAACCGTAACCTCGTTTACTCCTTTGGTGATAGATGATCGATGTGATGGTTGTGGAAAATGTGTTGAATTTTGTGCTTATAGTGCGTTGGCTTTAGTGAACAAGAAAATACTTTTTTTCCCAGAGCTTTGCCATAGTTGTCAAGGATGTCGGGTTGTCTGTCCTCAAGCAGCTATTGAAAAAGATGAGTCAGTAAAGGGTGCTATTGATAAGGGAAAGACCCCGGATGGTATTGATTTTAGACGAGGAATTCTGAATATTGGGGAGCCAAGATCTCCTGTGATTATTAATGTTTTAAAAAAGAATCTTCCCCAAGAACCGAATCAAGTTATTATTATTGATTGTCCACCTGGAACCGGTTGTGCACTCATAGCAGCAGTTGAAGATACAGACTATTGTTTATTGGTTACTGAGCCAACACCTTTTGGTTTCTCAGACCTTAAAATGGCAGTTGCCGTTATCGAAGAACTTCATATTCCATTTGGGGTTATCATCAATAAACATGGTTTAGACGGTAATAAAACCGAAGTTTTTTGTCGGGAAAAAGGTATTGAAATTTTAGGGAGAATACCATTTGAAAAGTCGATTGGAGAAAGATACGCTCAAGGCATGACCCTTATAGATGGAGAAAACAATTATGCCCAAGAGCTTTTAGCGATTTTTAAACGGATCGAAACCAAGAATTAGGCTTCACTTCTTCTCACTTGATGGGAGAAGGCCAGGATGAGGATGTATGTCCAAGATATGACATGCCATGGCATGTCGCTACATTAATCGGGCACGATAAAGGCTGAGGGGGCGAGGGGGAGAATGGGAGAGGGGGCGAATGAAAAAAGAATTAAAGGATAAAAGAAAAAATTACAAGATGAGATCCTCACG
>DPKX01000115.1 GCA_003542295.1 Candidatus Atribacter hydrocarboniphilus | reverse complement strand
TGAGATGGCAAAGGAATTTTTCCGGATTAAAAAAATTCTTATTCATGCTTTGTTTGTCGAAACTTCAGCGCCTGAATGGGTTTCTGATACTGAAATTTTAGATTTTTCGACCATCATTCCCCAGATTATGGGAAGGATTCAACCCAAAAAAATAGCCATTAGTCAATGGAATACCTTTCCATATCTTATATTTCAAGATTTGGTAAAACACCTTCCCAACGCTGAAGTGGTGTCTGGTGATGAAATGCTACTTAGAGTTCGTCAAATTAAGTCGAAAGAAGAAATTGAGGTTATCGCTGAAGCTTATCGTATTACTGAAGAGTCAGTAAAACGTGCTTTAGAGGTAGTACAAATAGGTGTCAGCGAGCGATTTTTAGAAAATGAAGGTCGAAAAGTAATGCTTGATTTAGGAGCAGAAGGAACATCTTATCCTATATGGGTTTGTTCAGGAAGGAACACCTCCCGTAGTTTATGTAAATCAACCGATAAGCTTATTCAGGCAAACGAATTGGTCCAAATTACCTTTGGTGCACGATATCAGGGATATTGTGGGAACATGTGCCGGGTTTTTTCCATTGGAGAGCCTGACCCAAAAGTGAAAAAAATGATGTCGGTTGCCCTCCAATCAATGGAAGATGCTCTGGAAATAATACGGCCAGGGGTTCTTTCTACTGATGTTTTTAAAAAATATCATGATCACCTGGCAAAATATGGGTGGGAAAAATTTACTCTTTATGGCCCTGCCCATGGGACGGGAGTTTCAGAAGTCGAAGGTCTTTGGCTTTCTGAAAGTAACCCCTTTGTCATCCAACCGAACATGGTGTTTAATATTGATATATGGCTCACTGATGGCGAGGTGGGAATGAGGTATGAAGATGGAATCGTAGTTACAGAAAAAGGGATTCGAGAATTCAACCCATATCGCCGAGAAATTATTATTTTGTAATTTAGATTTATAAAGGAGGGTTTTTCTTGGAAAGAGTTAAATTTGCGGTGATTGGCCTTGGCTGGTTTGGGCAAAAACATTGTGAAGTATTATCAGATCTTAGCCATGTTGAACTTTATGCTTTATGTACCCGAACCGAATCAAGACTAAAAGAATTGGGTGAGCGTTTTCATGTAAAAAATCTTTATACTGATTATCACCAATTACTAAATAATGATGAAATTGATGCAGTTTCGGTGGTGACCATGTGGGATCAACACTTGCAACCAACTCTTGCCTCTTTAGAGACTGGTAAACATGTTTTTTTAGAAAAACCCATGGCTTCAACGGTTGCTGATGCTGAAAAAATAGTTGCTGCAACCAAAAAGACCAGCAAGTTTTTTATGGTAGGTCACATTTGTCGTTTTAATCCTCGATATGCTTCTGCTAAAGTAGTAATTGATGAAGGCCGAATTGGGAAAATTGTTTCAATATATGCTCGACGTAATATTCCTGAAACAGTTGGAGCAACGGTTCTCCCTAAAATCGGACCAATTATTGGAGATGGAGTACATGATACTGATTTAATGCTTTGGTATACCAGAGCAAAAATTAAGTCAGTTTATGCTCAATCTTTATCTGTTCGAAATTTTCCTCATCCTGACCTCGCTTGGACCTTATATCGATTTGATAGTGGTGCTATTGGTGTTTGTGAAAATGTCTGGTTCCTACCAGAAAAAACTGCTTTTCAAATCGACGAACGTATGGAGATTATTGGTACACAAGGCTCAATACATATTCAAGAAACTCACCCTAATTTTTCCATTTGCGATCAGAATGGTTGGCATTCATCGGATACTACTTACTGGCCACTCTTGCATGGAGTGCGATCGGGAGCACTTCGAGAAGAACTATCTTATTTTGCGACCTGTATTCTTGAAAACAAGAAGCCAACGATCATCCACCCCGAAGAATCATTAGAGGCAGTTCGAGCTTGCTTGACAGCGGAAGAATCAGCAAAAAAAGGTCAAGTTATTGTCCTGTAAAGAGTATATTACAACTCGAGTTGTCTATCATCTTAGCTAGATAGAAATACTAGAAGAAAATAAAATACCTGCTTTATACTCTGACTTTCTTTCGGAGTTAAATCAGGATAATGTTTTATGGAATATAAAAGCCTCATCTTCTCTTTTTATGGTATAGATGAGGCTGATGTGTGATAAAGTTCCTACACTCTTTATTCCCTAATAATTGAAATTTTTTTACAGGATTCGACTATAAATACATTAATTCTATGAAAAATTGAATGGATATTGATTAAAAATATTTAAATTTGAAGGGGGTTTTATTGTGTTTCAGGTTTTGGCCGTTTCAACCAATACTTACCATAAATTTTCTCTCGAAGATGCCTTAAAAGGCATAAGCCAAGCCGGTTTTCGATATTTAGAATTGGCTTGTGTTCGGGGCTGGACTGAACATTTTGCATTACAGGGTTTTTCCGAGGAAGATGTTAAAAAATTAGAGGAAAAATGTGCTTTGTACAAACTGATGATAAGCAGTTTGAGTGGTCATTCTGATTTATCTCAACCAGAAGGTTTTGAAAATCTAAAAAAAGCCATTGATTTAGCTGTATTGCTCGGTGTAAAGATTGTCAATACCGGGACAGTAGAAAAAGAAAGTGACTTACCAGCATTCTATAAGTATATTCCGGATTTGGGAAACTATGCACTTAAAAAGGGCATTAAGGTTGGGCTTGAAATCCACGGTGATGTTTTAAAAAATGGGCGAGCAGCTAAGGAAATCATGGAAACAATTAATCATCCTGCTATTGGAATTAATTATGATACGGGAAATTGTATTTTTTATGGTGATAGTTTACCAGAGGAAGATATCATTCATTGTCTTCCCTGGATTATTCATATCCATTTAAAAGACAAGATAGGTGGTTATAAAGTATGGAACTTTCCAACGTTAGGCGAGGGAATGGTTAATTTTAAAAAGATTCTCAGCCTCCTTAAGGAAAAACAAATTGATGTACCAATGAGCGTAGAAATTGAATATAGTGGCTCATTTGATCATCCAGTCTCTTTTGTTGATGAATGCGTGAAAAAATCCTATGATTATCTTCAAAAAGTTATAGTATAGGAGGAAGACGCTATGCGTAAAGAAGACTTCATTTTCTATAATCTCCGGTCGGGTCAAAAGGGCAATGATATCAATATTATTTTCCCTGATTGGAAGCCGGGTGATGAACGGGTCGCAGTGTTTTCGCCACACGATGATGATGGAATTCTTGGGCCTGGGTCGCTTATTCAGGGTATTCCCCTGTTTGGAGGTGATGTTCATATTATAATATTTTGCAATGGTTCTGGTGGTTATAGTGTTATAGAACAAAAATATATTATCACTGCCCTTCGCTCCAGAGAAACAGCTCGAGCATATGGTGTTTTGGGGATTAAGGAAGAAAAAATCCACCGTCTTGAGTACGATGATTATAGCGTTTTCCCTTTTATTGGTTATAAACTGCCTGGAGGCGAAGAAGGTACTTTTAAGAAAATCATGCCTCTACTCCGTCAGTTAAAAATCACTCGTGTTTTAGTCCCCAATGGATATCGAGAACATCTTGACCACACAGCTACCTATATGGTTGGAGCTTTTGATACTCCTCAAATTGGTGATCCAGTAATGGCAGACTGGGGTCAAGCTGAACCCATTCGTTCGATTCTACAATATGCGGTATGGAGTGATTTTTCTCCCGAAGATGCAATGGTTGAAGGCGTAGACACTGAAATTCGAGCTAATCGTGCGTTGAAGGCTCCTCTAGAAGCGGAAAAGAATATCCTTAGAGCTATGGAAGAATATCAAACCCAAGTAAAAATTATATCCGGCCTATTAAAAGCTCGTGAAGAAAGAATAATATCAAAAAATCAGGTAGCCGAAGTCTTTCTTTCTTTTGAACCACGTCCTCGGTGTGAGTATAGAAAATATATTCATCAAATAGAAATGATCGATGATTCTGGAGGTCAATCTCTATGAAGAATATTGCTTTATTGGGTTCTGGGTTTATTGCTGGGGTTCATATGGAGGGTTGGAAAAGAATCTCAGGAGCTAATGTAGTTGCTTTTTTTGAAGTAGTACCCGAAAAAGTCAGAAATTTTCAAGAAAAATATTCAATACCTCACTATTCTTCCTTACCCCGTCTTTTTGAAGAGAAGGATATCGATATTGTTGATATATGTTTGCCAACCTTTTTGCACCGGGACTATGTTTTACAAGCTGCTCAAGCTGGGAAACACATCATATGTGAAAAGCCAATGGCTTTAAATGTCGAAGATGCTGTAGCAATGAAAAATGCCTGTCAGTTGAACGGTGTCGAATTAATGATTGGTCATGCTCTCCGGTTTTGGGGTGAATATAAGAAGGCCAAGGAATTGGTTTTACAGGGTAAAATTGGGAAAATACTCTCCATTGATGCTTATCGACTCAGTGTTTCACCCACCTGGTCAGTGATAAGTTGGATTCTTCAGCAAAATTTAAGTGGTGGAGCAGCATTGGACCTTCACATTCATGATTTGGATTTTGCTAACTGGATTGGTGGAAAGCCGATTGAAGTATTCTCACGCGGAGTTCAGTCAGTTAATGGTTCCTGGGATCATGCCCAAACCAGCGTTCGTTATGGTGATGGAATAATAGCCAATGTAGAAGGTGGCTGGATGATGAAGGGAGAATTCCCTTTTACAATGGGATATCGGATTATGGGAACAGAAGGTGTTATTGAATGGGAATTCCGTGCCGGGGTGAATATTGAGCAGAGAGGGGAAGCGAATCCGGTGTTTGTCTATCGAGATGGTGAAAAAGAAGAAAAAATTAACGCTCAAGATGATGATGCTTATTATCTTGAGCTAAAATATTTCTTTGATTGCATAGAAAACCATCGACCTATCGAAAAAGCAACTGCAGATCATGGAATTACTGCTGTTCGAGTAGCAACTGCAGCCCGAGAATCAATGGAAAAAGGTATCATTGTGAAATTATAAAAGGGTTGGTTTGCTGAAATGAAAAAGGATTATGGATAAGGATAAGATGGTTAAAGTTGGGAAGGGAATCTTTCTAAAAGAAAGAACCTTTTCTTAGAGATACAAAAATAATGAATAAGGGAACGCACGACAAAGAAAAAACCATGCGTAAGATTTTAATTGTTGAAGAAGATGTTTTAATTCGAGAAAAACTTTCCAATTTACTCCGTGATGAAGGGTATTACGTCATTGCAGTAAAAGATCGAAGTGTAGCTATCAATTGCTTAGAGAGAGAATCGATTGAAATAATGATAATAGCTGAAAAAATTATTCAAGAAAATGGTTTTGAATTATTATCATTTGCCAAACAACGCTTGTCAAATATAGTTATCATTGCCTTCGGTGAAAATGAGAATGCTTATCGAATCCGCGGTTTGCTTACCAAGGGAATTTATGAATACTTATCACAACCCCTGACACCTTCAAGAGTACTTTCCTCAATCAAAAGAGCTGAGGAGAGAATTACCCTTCTGGAAGAAAACAAAGACTTAAAACGCCGTATTGACTATCGATATTCTTTTGCTGGAATTACTGGGGTATCAGAAAAAATGCAAAAAGTTTTTTCTTTAATACTCCAGGTTTCACAAATAAAACGACCGATTTTACTTATGGGAGAATCAGGCACTGGGAAGGAAATGATAGCAAGAGCCATTCACAAATATGCCTTTCCTGATGAAAAAGGTTTTTATAAAATACTCTGTAGTAATTTACCGCCTGGTGCCCTTAAAGGAAAAATATTTTATCGTGATAGTGATGTATTATCAAAAATAAATACTCTTGACCAGTTACCATCTGGAACGATTTATTTTGAAGATATCCACCTTTTACCCTATACTCTTCAGATTGAATTCATTGATTTTCTTGAGGAAAATCGTTTTAGTCGAAGCGATAAAGATTTGCATATTATTACTTCAACCGAAGTTCCTCTCGAAGATGAAGTAACCCGGGGAATGTTTCGCAACGACCTCTTTTATTTCCTCAATGCAGTAAAAATTGAAGTACCCTCTCTAAGAGAAAGAAAGGAGGACATTCCTTTTCTAATTGATGTTTTTTTAAAGGAAATTGAAGAGGGAATCAATAAGAAAACCATTAAAATTAGCAAAGAAGCTTTGAATTTACTATTAGAATATCATTGGCCAGGTAATATTACTGAATTAAAAAACACCTTGGAAGGTATGGTTATTTTAAGTGAAAGCGAGCTGATTCTTCCCGAAGACATCCCTGTTCATATTAAAAGTGGTGTCGCGACTGGTCGCTCTCTTCAAATAGAAGTTGGTATGTCCTTGGAACAAGCAGAAAAAATATTAATTTGGGAAACACTGAAAGCAAATCGTTTTAATAAGAGTAAGAGTGCCCAAATTCTTGGAATAGGTCTTCGTACCCTTTATCGTAAAATTGAGCAGTATAATCTCGATAAGCAATAGATGTATATTTTTAAAAGATACTCATGCCATTTTAATTTAAGAGATGGTAGGGAAAGCCACAAAATGACTTCCCGTCATTGGGTGTTGGTTTTCTAAAATAAGGACGATCGAAAGAAGATTTTAAATAATAAAATCAACTTAATTCTATTATTGAGGAAAATTAATTGAGATGCTTCTTTTTTCATTGAATTTGAATCTATAAATCAATTTCTTACGGAAAAGTTTTTTACCTCATCACCGTAAACCAACAAAACACAGAATATTTTCCTCTCTCATTTTGTCAAATATGTTATTTTGACATGCTCTCAAGAGAAATGTTGCATAAATAAACGGCTATCGATATTAAAACTTGTCAATATGACAGGAAATTGATTTTGATTGACTTTAACCCTCTTGCAATTTCAAAAAAATTGGTTAAAATGAGATACGATAAATTAAATAAATACTTCCGAAAGGGGTGAATGTCGAGTGAATATTAAACCACTCGGAGATCGCATCCTAGTAAAAAGGATCGAAGAAGAAGAAGTTCGGAAAGGCGGCATTATTATTCCCGATACCGCAAAGGAGAAACCACAACAAGGTTCAATTGTTGCTGTTGGTAGTGGAAAAGTTAACGAAGATGGAAGTCGTATGCCTCTTGAAGTAAAAGCAGGTGATCGAGTACTTTTCGGGAAGTATGCTGGTTCGGAAGTAAAGATTGGCGACGAAGAGTATCTCATTATGCGAGAGGATGACATTCTCGGAATTATCGAAGGGTAGCGGAAGGGAGGTACACGATAATGGCGAAATCAATCGTTTTTGAAGAAGAAGCCAGACAGTCAATTTTAAGAGGAGTCAAAATTCTGTCCGAAGCAGTCAAAGTAACTTTAGGTCCAAAAGGAAGAAACGTTGTTATTGAAAAGAAATTTGGATCACCAACTATTACCAAAGATGGAGTTACTGTTGCTAAAGAAGTTGAATTAGCCGACCCAAAAGAAAACGTTGGAGCTCAACTAGTAAAAGAAGTTGCTTCTAAAACCAGCGATGTTGCCGGAGATGGAACAACAACAGCTACTGTTCTTGCTGAAAGTATTTATCGTGATGGTTTGCGAAACGTTGCAGCTGGTTCGAACCCGATGTTATTAAAAAGGGGTATTGATACAGCAGTTGATGAAGTCGTTAAAAATTTAAAAAAAATGAGCAGAGAAGTTGGTGAAAGAAAAGAAATTACGCAGGTTGCCACTATTGCTTCCAATAATGATGAATCGATCGGAAATATTATTTCTGATGCAATGGAAAAGGTAGGAAAAGATGGAGTTATCACCGTTGAAGAAGCCAAGGGGCTAGAAACTACCTTAGAAGTTGTTGAAGGGCTTCAGTTTGATAGAGGATATCTCTCGCCCTACTTTATTACTGACCCCGATCGCATGGAAGTTGTATTGGAAAATCCTTATATCCTTATTTATGAGAAGAAGATCTCAGCTATTAAAGACTTGCTTCCTCTATTAGAAAAGGTTGTTCAACGAGGAAGGCCCTTACTTATTATCGCTGAAGAAGTTGAAGGCGAAGCTCTTGCTACTTTAGTGGTCAATAAGCTAAAGGGAGTCATTAATGGAGCAGCAGTTAAAGCACCGGGGTTTGGTGATCGGAGAAAGGCTATGTTAGAGGATATCGCTATCATGACGAATGGTACTTTTATATCCGAAGACTTAGGAATTAAATTAGAAAATCTAACCCTTGATGATTTAGGAGAAGCGAGTAAAGTAGTAATTGATAAGGAAAACACCACTATTATTGAAGGAAAAGGCACTAAAGATAAAATTGTTGCTAGAATGAACCAGATCAAACGTCAGATTGAAGAAACCACTTCTGATTATGATCGTGAGAAATTACAAGAACGATTGGCAAAAATTGCCGGTGGTGTCGCAGTTATTCATGTTGGAGCAGCGACCGAAGCTGAAATGAAAGAAAAGAAAGCCCGGGTTGAAGATGCTCTTCATGCTACCCGTGCTGCAGTAGAGGAAGGAATTGTTCCTGGGGGCGGAGTTGCATTAATTCGCTGTGCTTCGGTAATCGATAGTTTGTCATTGACTGGAGACGAAAAAACTGGAGCTAATATCGTCAAAAAGGCCCTAGAAGAGCCAACTCGAATGATTGCTGAAAATGCTGGAGAAGAAGGTTCAATCATTGTTGAGAAAATTAAAAATTCTGAAAAATTAACCTTTGGTTTCAACGCACTAACCAATGAGTTTGTTGATATGTATGAAGCAGGAATTATTGATCCAACTAAAGTAACCCGTGCAGCATTACAAAATGCAGCTAGTGTGGCTTCCATAATGCTGACTACCGAATCAATCGTAACCGAGATACCTGAAAAGGAAAAAACTCCACCAATGATGCCACCAAGTCCAGATATGGGTTATTAAAAAAATGCTATAATATAATAGCCCGGAGGGGTAATTTCTCCGGGCTATTTTGTCAGGCAGTTGATAGGTCGGGAGGTAGCAAAAATGCCAATATATGAATACCAGTGCACTGATTGTGGAAATGTCTTTGAAGAATTGCAGTCATTTTCTGATAAACCAATAACCCAATGCCCTATCTGTAAAGGAAGAGTTAGAAAGCTGGTAAGTAAAGGGGTAGGTTTATCTTTTAAGGGGAGCGGTTTTTATTGTACCGATTACCGTTCTTCTCATTCTTCATCTGCCCATTCGAGCTGTTCAAGTGGCTGTAGCACTGGGAATTGTTCGACATGTGGAAGCACATCAAGCTCAAAAACAAAAACTTCGAAAACAACGGGATAACATGGGCGGCTTTTCGTATATTCTGATTTTTGCAGTTTTAATAATTGGAGCGATCGTCTGGGGTTTAAAGAGAAAAAAGACTGTCTCGGTTTCTGATTTTTGGCAAGAAAAAGAAAGTGAATATTCAGAAAAAAGAATTCTTTCTACTTTTGCTCGTTATTTAGGAGGTCATGCCCGTTTTGAAACTACGACGGAAGGCCTCCTTTTTTTAATGTCAAAAAGTTTATGGTTCGAGAATTTTGCAAAAGGTGCAAATATTTTTGGATTTGCTTTTCCTTTCGAAAAAGTCATTTTTCGAATTCCACTCTCCCGGATTGGTCAAACCAAAACAATCCCCGAGAAAGAGCTCATCTCTCAAGGCATACTGCATCCTAATATGAACGTAAGACGTGTCAATCGAAAGCCAGAATATCTTTCGGTTAGTTATATAGATGAATGGGGAAGAGAAAAAGAATTATTTTTTGACAGTATGGTTGACCTTTCACAATGGCACCAAGCCATAAAAACTGCTTTAGATAATTATATTCCTGATGTAGAAGAAGAAAAAATTGGCGTATGTTCTAAATGCGGGAAAAAAGTATCTCCTGATTTTAAGCTCTGCCCATATTGTGGTTGCCGCTTATCATAGAAATAGTCAATTATAATGACGACTTGTCCTTCCTCACTTCACTCATTTTTTCTCTAAAAAATAAAAAAAGATTGTGTGGTTATGAGTAATTATTAAATATTTAACTCTTATCATACTAGTATTATATTTAAAATTATAATTTAACAATAAAACCATGAGAAAGGATTTAAAAGTTAATTCATGAAAGGGTTGAAAATTGGGCATTATACAGATTTGAGTGTTTATACCGGAAGTACAGTATTTCTTTTTGAAAGAAAAAACCGTGCTATAGCCTCAGTTCGTGGTGGTGCACCGGGAAGTAGGGAACTAAATGCTCTTTCTCCGGGACAATTGGTTGAAAATATTGATGCTTTGGTATTCTCTGGAGGTAGCTCTTTTGGAATTGATGGTATGTCAGGAGCAGTTGAGTATCTGCGCCAAAAAGGAGTTGGATATAAAACCAAAGCCGCCAATATTCCAATTGTCGCTGGTGCAGTTATCTATGATTTAGAAGTTGGAAAAAATGCTGCTCCTCATTCAGAATGGGTTTATACTGCTTGTGAGAACGCAACCGAGAAACCAAAAGAAGGAACGGTAGGAGCTGGGACTGGGGCTTCGGTAGGAAAAAGCTCAGGAATTCGATTTGCTATGAAAAGTGGTTTTGGATGGGGAAAATCCCCTCAGCATCGAGATGGTATCCATACTTTTATTGTTACCAACGCATTAGGCGACATTTATGATCCTAGAAATGGACAATTATTAGCTGGTAGAAGAAACAAAAGCGGAGAAATTGAAGGCTTTTTGAAAAATATTCAAAATAATACTAATTTTACATCTTATTATAATACCACCTTGGCTTTGGTTGTTCTAGACTATTATTTTTCAAGAGAAGACCTTTTAATGCTTTCTAATGTTGTTCATTCTGCTTTATCATCTTGCATTCGACCCTATGCAACTCTTTTTGATGGGGATACCATTTTTATGGTTTCAATGGGTGATCGACGTCCCAACTATCTGAGCATACTTCAAGGGATATATGAAAGTGTTACCGAAGCAGTTATCCATTCAATTTTATTCGCTGAAGGGTTTCCTAAACTTCCTTCCCGAAGTGATATAATAAAATAAACTGATAAAGTTGAAATTTAGACTGAATGAAAGATGTTTTAGCTTATCGAAAATAAGGGCGAATTTAGTCTAAACCGTCGACCACAAAGGCGGCGAGAGATGGATAAAGAAAACTTTATCCGTCTGGTATCTCAGAAGAGAACTGGAACGGAGGGATAATCATGAAACTTCAAACGAAAAAGATAGTATTAGCCGGTGTGTTAGGGGCAATTTCTATCATTCTCAGCGTAACTCCTATTGGGTTAATCCCGGTACCGAATCTCTCAGGATCTGCAACGACAATGCATATACCGGCAATAGTTGGTGGAATAATCGGTGGTCCATTAGTTGGTGCTTTGGTTGGTCTTATCCTTGCTTTTTCTACAATGAATTTATTCTTCGCCATGGGGGTTAATCTCGTTGCCTGTTTTGTTCCTCGAATATTAATCGGTGTGGTTGCTTATTATATTTGGGCTGGTTTGAAAAAAGGAAATGTTGGTATCGTTGCATCAAGTTTGGGAGCTACCTTTGTTAATACAATAGGAGTTTTAGGTTTAGCTGTTTTGTTTGGAAATTTTACTTTACAACAGATAGCTCCAATTATTGCTTTAAATGGAATATTAGAACTAATTTTTTCAGCGATAATTGTTCTTCCTTTGGTCAAAATATTACAGCGCCAGTTCCCTTCAAAATGAGAAACTTATTTCACTTTTGTCTCAATACAGGATAAACTTCGAAGCCACTTCGATTTTATCAGATGAGGAAGAAAATACTTACCCAGGAATCGTTTCCCACTTTAGCAAAGGGGGTAAGGGGGATTTGAATTTTTTACTGCTCCGTCATTCAGACTGTGTCACAATCCCTTTCATACACTAAGAATACCTTGAAAGTGGAGGAAATAGTATATTTAACTTCGGTTTTTGGTAATCTAT
>DPKX01000255.1 GCA_003542295.1 Candidatus Atribacter hydrocarboniphilus | reverse complement strand
CCCTTCTTTTTTTTCGCTTTAGAAACTGCTCCTCCAGTTTTTTCTGGTGCTGGAGGGGTGTTAACGATTTGAGGGAGGGGTTCAGCTGGAGGCTCAATATCCAATTCTTCTAATCTAAAGATGTCATCCTCAAGGTTTTTTCCCTTAGATATAAGGGGTTCTTTAGTTATTATTTTCGATTCTAAAGTTGGAGCGGCTTTTGGTTGGGTTTTCTTTGGGAAGAGACGAGTTTTGGTCTCTTTTTTTGGGGAAAGAGGTTGAGCCTCTTCTGGGTAATGATTATTATGCCGAGGGGAAAGACTTAATCCTTTCTTGATAGTTGAAAGAAGAGCTCTTATCCAGCGTCCTTCACCAATGATGAAGGTGCTAAAAAAAGAAAGACAAAGAAGAACGAGAAAAAGACCAGACGAGCCCAAGTAATAAATTAACGAAGAAAAAAGAGCTTTTCCAAACCAACCTCCGAATTCACCCGATTGCAGGGCGAAATTATTTTGATCGGCCTGCCACTGACTAACAGTAAGAAAAATGGTAAACCAGAGAGTAATCCCGGCGATTCGACTCCAGGTTCGAAATCGACCGGGATGTTCAAAGGTATAGATTTCTATACTCAGGTAAAACAGATAAAACGGGATGATATAGGCACCAATACCGAACACATATAATAAAAAATTTTTGATGTATTCACCAAGGATGCCTACATCATAGGACAGCAGAGCAAGCAAGGCATATGCTCCAAAAATGATTAAAAAAGTGTCAATGAGTATCTTGTTTTTTTTTGAAAGCATAACTATTTACTCAATCTTTCTAATCTTTATCTCTTTTCGAGTGAAAGCGAGGTTTTTCTCTGGAGCGCTGGATGTCTTTTGAGGGAACGGGAGAGTCAGATAGCGTATCCTTATGGCTGAGAGACACCTTCCCAAAAGAGTCGATACCGATAACTTTGACTAAGATATCATCACCAGTTTTAACCACGTCTTCGGTTTTTCGAACCCGTTCCCGAGCCAATTGAGAAATATGAACGAGCCCTTCCCTTCCTGGAAAAATTTCAACGAAGGCTCCAAAATCAGTGGTTTTGGTCACTCGTCCCAAATAGGTTTTTCCAATTTCGACTTCTTGAGTAATGTTTTTAATCATTTCAACTGCTTTAACTTTCCCCTCTTCGTTACGGGAGAAAATGATTATCTTTCCATCATCTTGAATGTCTATAATCGCTCCAGTTTCGTCGACAATTTTTTTAATAATTTTTCCACCTGGTCCGATAACCGAACCGATTCGGTCTGGATTAATTTCGATGATACCGATTTTCGGGGCATAAGGAGAAAGGATTTCACGCGGTGCATGAATAGCTTGATCCATGATCTCCAGAATATGATTCCGTCCAGATTTGGCTTCTTCAAGTGCTTGGCTTAAAAGCTCCCAGCTCAGTCCTCGATTTTTTACATCGAGTTGGATAGCAGTGATTCCTTGTCGGCTACCAGCCACCTTAAAATCCATCTCACCATAATGATCTTCAGAACCAAGAATATCTCTCAATAGAATATTGGTTTCTTGATTTCTCATTAAGCCTATCGACAGACCAGCACAGGCTGATCGAATCGGTACACCAGCATCCATCAACGAAAGACTTCCTCCACAAACGGTCGCCATCGACGATGAGCCATTCGATTCGAGAATTTCAGAAACAATCCGTATTGCATAAGGAAACTCCGATTCAGGTGGGATAAAATATTCCAGTGCTCTTTCAGCCAGAGCTCCATGTCCGATTTCCCGGCGTCCTGGACCTCTCATCGGTCTCACTTCACCGGTACTAAAGGGTGGAAAATTGTAGTGGAGCATAAACCGCCGAGCTTCTTCGTCCTGCAGACCATCAACCTTCTGGCCTTCACTGGTCGCTCCTAAAGTAGTAATGGCCATAGCTTGGGTTTGCCCTCGGGTAAAAAGAGCTGATCCGTGTGTTCGGGGTAAAATCCCTACTTCACATTCAATCGGTCGAATTTCATTTGGACGCCTGCCATCCTGTCTTAACCCACTCTTAAAGAGAAGGTCCTGGATGCTTTCTTTGACAATTTTTTCCCAAAGTAATGCAAACCCTTGGAGATTCTCAAAGGCTGGAGTGGCTTCTTCAACTGCTTGTTTATAAAGCAGATTGATGGTTTTTTGACGTTCAGATTTATCAAAAACGGCAATTTTGTCGGCAATTTTTAAATGATAATTATTTCGGATCCAATCTTCGATTTCGGAAAAATAGGCGGGGATTTCGAATTCTTTTTTCGATTTTCCCCATTGAGATATGATTGCTTTCTGGGTCTGAATGGTTTTGAGAATAAATTCATAACCAATTCTCAAGGCTTGAGTGATGTCTGCTTCCGAAACTTCTTTCGCTCCAGCTTCGATCATGGTAATTCCTTCTTCCGAACCAGCAATGACCATATCCAAACGGCTGGAAACAAGTTGTTCCAAGCTGGGATTAATTATAAAATTATCTTTATCCAGCAAGCCGATTCGACAAGCACCGATTGGTCCTTCAAAGGGTATTTCTGAAATTCCCAAAGCCAAGGAAGCACCTAACAAACCAAGCACTTCCGGAGTATTTTTTTCATCTACCGAAAGGACAGTTGTAACAACTTGAATATCATTTCGATAAAATTCAGGAAAAAGTGGTCGGATCGATCGATCGATCAAACGCCCGTTCAGAATGGCATCGCTTCTTGGTCTTCCTTCCCGTTTAATAAATCCACCTGGAATTTTTCCAGCAGCATAGAAGCGTTCTTCATAATCGACTAAAAGGGGGGTAAAGTCAATATCTTCCCGTGGTTCTTCGGACGCAGTTGCGGTTACTAAAACTTCCGTATCTCCGTAACGAACCATCACCGCTCCACCAGCCTGTTTGGCGACCTTCCCGGTTTCAATAATACAATTGTTTTCACCAAACTCAATTTCGGTTCTGTTTATTTTCAACACCTTCCTCTTACTTTCGCAATGATAACTTTTCTAAAATTGAATAATAACGGTCAACGTGGTACTTTTTTAAGTAGTTCAATAGTCTACGGCGTTGACCCACCATCATAAAAAGACCTCGACGGGAATGAAAGTCTTTGGTGTGGATTTTTAAGTGCTCGGTTAGTTCACGAATCCTTTCTGTCAGCAAAGCAATCTGAACTTCTGGAGAACCAGTATCTCCATCGTGATTTTTAAATTGTTCTATGAGCTCATTTTTCTTTTCTTTAGTAAGAGCCAATTGATATTACACCTCCGATTTCTATACGTTCGATGTTTAGTTTATCATACCCTGAGTATGCTGTAAATACGCGTTAAAAGCGGCTTGATCTACGGTTATTTGTTCTCTCAGATCCTCGATAGTTGGAAAATGTTTTTCTAAGCGCCAAAATTGCTGAAGTTGAACCGTAATTCTTTCTTGATAAAGAGATTGACGAATATGGTGGTCAATGTGAACTTCAACAACCCTCCTTTGATTTTGACTGACGGTTGGTTTGGTTCCAATATAAATCAAAGCTGGATATTCTACCCTTTTCCAGTTCATGTAACCGAAGTATACACCATGAGGAGGCATAATTTTTGAAGAAACCGGAAAAAGATTGGCAGTTGGGAAACCAATTTGACTTCCAATTTGTTTTCCTTTTACAACTCGGCCCCGGATGGAAAAAGGATATCCCAAAACCATATTTACTTTTTTTATATCACCCTTTTCAATGAGTTGGCGAATCATGGTACTGGATAGAACTGCTCCGTCAAGAGATATTGATGGAATGATGGCAGTTTCAACCCCTCTTTTTTTAAAAAAATTTTGAAGAAACAATTGATCTCCTTGGGTTCTATACCCAAATCGAAAATTTTCACCAGTTATCACCGCTATTGGTTTAAACCAATGATTGATCAAATCGAGAAAACGTTCAGGTGGTGTATGACGAAGCTGTCGGTTAAACCGGAGAAAATAAATCTCACATCCCGGGTAGAAGCTTTGAAGACGCTGGTATTTCTCGATATAGGTGGTTATATATTTTATGGTATGGCTATGCCCAATAGAATTTCGTGGATGGGGATAAAAAGTTATAATTCGTAGTGGTTTCTCTTTTTCTGCGGCAATGGTAGCAGCCCGATCCAAAACGGCTTGATGACCTAAGTGAATACCATCAAAAAAGCCAAGTGCAACAACAGATTCAAGGTAATCTTTTGGATAACTTTTAGATAGCATATCGATTCCTTTCTTCGACGATAATTTCGGGATGAAGAAGCCGTTTTTTTTGATTAATACGAGCCATGCCTAAAAAAAGATTTTGTGAATATATTTTTACCCAAGGATTCATTTCCAATGATAGAGAATCAGGCCAATTGATTGAACCCCCTTGAAGGAGTCTTATCCCCTCCTCTTTTGGAACAGAGATTGATGGTATCCAGTATAAAGCTTGATCAACAGGAATAGACCTTTGGATCAGCATATCCGGTTGAAGAGAAACACCAGAGACCACCAAACTATCAGTCCAGGAGAAACTACCAATGTTTTCCCGACGTAAACTATACACATATCCACCTATACCCAGCTCTTCTCCAATTTCATGAGCAATACTTCGAATATAGGTACCAGACGAACAAGATAATAGAATTTCTGCTTGAGGAAATGAACCAGATTGGATATTGATGATTTGAAGCTGGTGAATAGTAATCTCCTTTTTCAATTCGGGGACTGATTTGCCTTGGCGAGCATACTTATACAACCGATGCCCTTGGTATTTAGTTGCTGAAAAAAGAGGAATGACTTGCTGTCTTGTTCCTTGAAAAGGCATAATAGCTTTTTCAATATTGTCGGTTGTAAATGTTTGAAGAGAGAAATTTTTAATTTGTCCGAAGACATCAAAGGAATCGGTAGAGATACCAAAACGCATCCAAGCCCGATAGGTTTTGGGAAGATCTTGAAAAAAAGAAGTGAAACGGGTTGCTTTCCCCCAACAAATGAGAAGGAGACCTCGAGCAAATGGGTCTAAAGTTCCGGCATGGCCGACTTTTACTCCAAGTACCTTACGGATGGTTTCTACCACCCGGTGGGAAACGACTCCCACCGGTTTATATGCAAGGATAATTCCACCAATCATGTTTTTATACAGACAAAGAATGGGGTGTACCCGATTGGGAAGAAAGGTACCCCTGAATATGTTCTTTCAGATTTTGGTAAACTGTTTTAAAATCTCCTTGAATTTTAAAACCAGCTGCTTTTAAATGCCCTCCTCCACCAAATGCATGGGCAATAGGAAGAATGTTGGTTTCGTCTTGGGAACGGAGGCTAACTTTAAAAGTTTGATTGTCAATTTCCCGAATAAATACTGATATGAGAGATCCAGGAACATAGAGTCCGTAATCGACAATTCCTTCAGTATCTTCTTCCGAGGCTCCACAAAGTTCAAAATCACTTCGGAGAAGATAGGTTATTCCAAAGCGAAACTGATAATCGTAAACAAAATGATTCAAGGCTATTCCTAATAATTTCAACGCTGAATATCGCCGACTTTTAAAGGCATAACGTGTAATCATTGCGACCGAAGCCCCATGATTGATGAGATCTTCTAAAATGGCAAGAAGCTGCTGATTTAATTCTACATACTGAAACCCACCAGTATCGGTAATAAGTCCAGTGAGAATTGACATGGAAAGTGATACATCTAACTTCACTTCATTTTTTTTAGCTAATTGGTAGATAAGAATTGTTGTTGACGGGCAGTGAGGATCAATATAGTTGATGGTTCCGTAAGAGGAATTATCAGGATGATGATCAATGTTAACGACCAAGGAACACTTTTCTCGTATTTCATTCAGTCGGCCCAGTCGCTGAGTATTGGAGCAGTCAACGGCAAAAAAGACGGTATCTTCAGAGATTTCTTTCAGCTTAGGGTGAGCAAGGGGGCAGATGTCCTTTAAATTTGGTAAAAAATGATAGAAATAAGGAATTGTATTATCATAAACCATTATTGGATTAAATTTTTTTTGAATGAGAAATAAATACAGTGATATCATCGATCCCAAACCATCACCATCGATATTCTGATGAGAGGCGATGATGATGGGATTTTTCTGGGGTAGTGTATGAAGCAAATGTTGTATTTCCATTTTTAACTCCCGTTTTTTCTTCCTATTTGATTTATGAGGTCTATAACCTGATAAGCTTTTTCCAGGCTCGTATCGTATATAAATTCAATTTCTGGCATGTAGCGTATCCGAATATTTTGACTGATATGACTTCGAATAAATCGACTTGCTTTTAACAAAGCCTGAAAACTTTCTTCAACTTCGTTTTTATTTCCAGGGAAGGTGACGAAAATTCTGGCTATTTTTAAATCTGGAGTAATATTGACATGGATAATGGTCATTCTCTTTATACGTGGATCTGCCGCTTCGGACAAAACGATAGTGGCAATTTCTCTTTTAATGAGTTCAGCCAAACGTTGGGATCGATAACTCTTCATTTCCAGACCCCCTTTCAACAGTTGTCAATTTTGAATGGTCAATAGATTTGGATATTAAATTGAATTATTTCATATCGACCGTCATCTTCTATGAAACGACCAATCTGATCGATCATATGTTTTACCGTCATTTCGTCTTCGCCGACACAGGCAAAACCAATTTGGCCTTGATTCCAGGCAATGTCAGGATTTATTTCTATAACCGAGAGATTAAAACGATTTTTCAATCGTTGTTTGATAGAATTCATTATTCTTCTTTTATCTTTTAACGAAAAGCTTTCAGGAANNCTGACCGGCCCCGATTCTCATTATTCTTCTCGTATGATATAGGCTTCTAAAATGTCTCCCTCTTCAAAATCTTCGAAGCGATCAAGCCCAATTCCGCACTCATATCCCATAGAGACCTCTTTGACATCTTCTTTAAACCTTTTTAAGGAGACAATTTTTGCTGATTCTTCAAGTATTTCACCCTTACGAACCACTCGTACAAAAGCATTTCTTTCTATTTTTCCCGAGGTGACATACGAACCGGATATCACTCCAATTTTTGGTACTTTAAAAACCGCTCTTACTTCAGCTTTTCCGATGCTTTCTTGATATTGCTTAGGTGTTGCCATTCCTTTAATGGCATTTTGTAAATCGTCAATGACGTCATAAATAATTCGATAAAGACGGACGTCTACTCCTTCTCTTTTGGCATTTTTTGATACCTCAGAGGGAAGTTTAACATCAAAACCAATAACGATTCCATTTGAAGCTGCGGCTAAAACGACATCGGCTTCGTTGATATTGCCAACTCCCTTGGAAAGGACCTGAATACTTACTTCTTCGCTTCCAATTTGGGAAAGAACTTTTTCGATAGCGTCAAGAGATCCTTGAAAATCAGCTTTGAGGATAATATTCAACTTTCGCTTTTTCCCCTCTTCTGGTGAAAGAAGTTCTTCGAGAGATGTAATCTGAGCGCTTGACCCTTTTAAAGATTTTTCCCGCTCCTTCAATTGTTTTTGGTTTGCTATGAGGCGAGCAATTTTTTCATCTTCTATTACCATATATTGAGTTCCAGCTGGGGGTAATTCAGAAAAGCCAACAATTTCTACTGGCATAGAAGGAATTGCCTCTTTGACTTTTTTCCCATTTACCGAGAAGAGGGAACGAACTTTTCCCCAGGTGGCACCGGCAACAAAAAAGTCACCAATCTTTAGTACCCCTTCTTTTACTATAACCGTAGCAACCGGTCCCTTCCCTCGATCTAATCGGGATTCAATAATAGTTCCGGTGGCATAACCTTGATGACGAGCTTTTAATTCCAATAACTCTGCTTGGAGCAAAATCATTTCTAAAAGGTCATTAATCCCTTTTTTCTGAAGAGCTGATATATTCACGAAAATTGTATCTCCTCCCCATTCTTCTGGAACCAGTCCATAATCAGAGAGTTGTTGCTTAATTCGGTCGGGATTTGCACCGGATTTATCGATCTTGTTAATGGCAACAATAATAGATACATCGGCAGCTTTAGCGTGTTGGAGAGCTTCAATAGTTTGAGGCATTACACCATCATCAGCGGCTACTACCAAAATGGCGATATCAGTCACCTGAGCTCCCCGAGCTCTCATCGCGGTAAAAGCTTCATGGCCAGGTGTATCAACAAAAGTAATCTTTTTATTGTTGACTTCGATTTGGTAGGCTCCGATTTTTTGTGTTATTCCACCATATTCTGATTGGGCAACTTTTGAACAGCGGATAGCATCTAATAAAGTGGTTTTCCCGTGATCGACATGGCCTAAAACGGTCACAATTGGAGGACGGATACGTAAACCACCTTGAAGAGCTTCAATGGTTTTTTCCCGTAAACTATCTTCCCAGATGATTTCCCAATTTTTCTCACGGGCTAAACGTTCAACCACTAATGGTGGAAGTGGTTTTTTTGAATCAAAAATCACATTCCAATCAGCTAATTTAATAACAATATCTTCCCAATTCATGTCGAGTAGTCGGGCGATATCTTTCAAATGAGGTGATTCTTTAAGCTGAATGGTTCGCTCTTTTCTTTTCCGTTTTTTTTCTTCTTCTTTTTTCCGATACTCTCTTTCTTCCTGTAAAAGCTCAATATACTCTTCATCAATGCTACTCATATGGTTTTTTACATCAGATCCTAAAGATTTTAATATATCCATCACTTCATGAGTTGGCATACCAAGTTGTTCTGCTACTTTATATATTCTAATTTTTGCCATACTTAACCTCCTTTGGCAAGGATTCAATTAGATTTTGAATTGCCCTCTGAAGAGCGGTAACATCTTCCTGAATCACCTCAGTTTTAAGGGCAAAAGAAAGGAGTTGCTTATTTATACGGGCATTGCACTCAGCATTAGGACATACATAGGCTCCTCTTCCGGGCTTTTTTCCAGTCAAATCGATATCTATCTCACCAGTTGGTGATGCAACGATCCGAACCAATGATTTTTTCTCCTTTCGAAGGCGACAAGAAAGGCAAAGTCGTAATGGGATTTTCTTCTTTTTCATGATTGTCCGGGCACCTCTCTTATTTCTCGATCACTTTTTATATCAATTCTCCACCCGGTTAAACGAGCTGAAAGTCTGGCATTCTGCCCTTCTTTTCCAATGGCGAGTGACAGTTGATCATCAGGCACATACACTAGTGCCGTATTGGAGCCAGGATTAAGCTCGACCAAGGTAACATGAGCTGGGCTCAAAGCGTCTGAAATAAATACTTTCGGATCGTTACTCCAACGAATAATATCAATTTTTTCTCCTCGGAGTTCATCAGTTATATGTTTGACTCTCGATCCTTTATTTCCAATGCAAGAACCAACCGGATCAACTTTAGCATCTCGGCTTTCGACTGCAATTTTAGTTCGTGCTCCTGGTTCTCTTGCTATGGCTTTGATGGTGACAAAACCTTCTTGTACTTCAGGAACTTCCAATTCAAATAACCGTTTTACCAAGCCCGGGTGAGATCGAGATAGAACAATACGGGGGCCTCGGCTGGTTTTTTTTACTTCAATTATATAAAATTTCATCCGTGCCCCAATTCGGTAATTCTCCGATGATATTTGTTCATTGAAGGGAAGAAGAGATTCAATTTTTTCCAGATCGACAATGATATTTTTTCCTTCTTTACGATTAATGACACCGGTTACGATATCCTCGGTTCTTTCTAAAAATTCATCATATACCAAGCTTCTCTCAGCTTCTCGAATGCGCTGCATAATTACCTGTTTGGCAGTTTGGGCAGCAATTCTCCCAAAATCTTTAGGGGTAATCTCAACTTGGACTATTTCTCCTGATTCAAGTCGGTTTAGGCCTTGGCTGGATAGAACTTCATATTCGTCGATATCGAGCGTTTCTCCAGTTTCAGGATTGATTACTTTATGGGTATAAACTTTGACTTCCCCAGTAGTTGAATCAAGGATAACTTCCACTGCTTTATGGGGGCCCTTAAAATTTTTTTTGTAGGCAGATAGAAGAGCCGCTTCAATAGCTTGTTTAAGGGTCTCACGCGGAATTCCCTTTGCTCTTTCAATTTGTTCGATTGCAAAAAAAAGATCTTTATTCATAATAAACCCCCAGCATGCTATTCCTTTCTTATTCGATAATAAGATATTGTCTTTCATACAAACAAGAAAGAGTGGGCTGGAAACCCACTCTTTCTTGTTTGTATTCCTTCGTTCTCCTGTAAAAACAGGATCAGTCTTCGACGTAAAGTTCAAAAAAAACCAACCACTCACAGAACACCACTCCTATTGGGTTACCATTGAGCAACCGGGTGTTCTATCCTTACTATTTTATACTAACTTGGCATTGGTTGCAAATTTATCCTCTATAAATATATGAATGTCACCATTATAAATCAGGAATTTAATAGAGTGAAGAGAAGATAAGATAAGATGAATGCAAGGGATTAAGAAAAATATATCCATGCTTTCAACGAATAGAGATGAGTATCTTTCGCTTTTAATTTGCAGGTTTCTCATTTTATTTTTTCTTGATTCTGAAAAAGTGCTTTTTCCCTACCCGAAGAAATTGGTCATCTTTAATTTGGATATCGGAATTTGGATCAGCTATCCTCATATTATCAAGATATACTCCTCCCTGCTCGACTAATCTTCTTAATTCACTTTTTGAATGAGATACACCAGTTTTAAGGAGCAAAGAAATAACCCAGATTTTTTCATCTTTAAGGTCATCATCGGTAAGAGTAAGTATTTGAGCATCTTCGGGACTTTCCTTTTTGGCAAATGCTCGTTCGAAGTCTTCTAATGCCTGGTTGGCACGATCTGATCCGTGATATATAGAGACGATTTCTTTAGCCAGGATTATTTTCCAATCTCGAGGATGGAGGAGATCATTGGTAAAATCTTTTTCCCATTGCAGAATAGTATTCATGGGGATATCGGTGAGGAGTATAAAATACTTTTTTATTAGAGAATCAGGAATTGACATAATTTTCCCAAACATATCAAAGGGTGGATCGTTCACTGCGATATAGTTGCCGATACTTTTACTCATTTTTTCAACTCCATCAGTACCCTCTAACAATGGCATCATCATGACTACTTGGGGTTCTTGACCAAACTCCCTTTGTAAATCACGACCCATGAGTAAGTTAAAACGTTGGTCAGTTCCTCCTAATTCTACGTCGGCACCTAGAGAAACCGAGTCGTAAGCCTGCATAATTGGGTAAAGAAATTCATGCAATCCGACAGGTTTTCCATTTGAAATACGTTGATGAAAATCTTCCCTTTCCAGCATACGGGCTACGGTAAAATGAGCAGTAATTTCAATTATATCAACAAAGGAAAGATTTTTAAGCCATTTACTATTAAACTCAATGATGGTTTTCTCGGGATCGAGAATTTTAAAAGCTTGATCTGAATAGGTTTTCGCATTGACTAAAACTTCTTCTTCAGTCAATTGCTTGCGGGTTTCTTTTTTACCGGTTGGATCACCGATGCGTCCAGTAAAATCACCTACCAGAAATACCACTTGATGACCGAGAACTTGAAACTGTCTCAGTTTTCTGAGGGTAACGGTATGCCCAAGATGGATATCGGGTGCACTAGGGTCAAACCCTTCTTTAACAATTAAGGGCTGTCCGGTTTGATAATAGTGATTTAATTTTTTTTGGAGGTCTTCGCGACTAATTATATCTTCAACCCCTCGGCAGAGAATTTTGAGGTCTTCAGTTGCTCTTTTTTCAAAACTCAATCTGATCATCTCCTAACTATTCCACGTTTAAGCAAGATTTTTAAGATTGGATATCCGATTCCATAACAGGCAATACATTCTCCTATCATAATATAAAAAACTGAATAAAAATAGGGAACTTGAAAAAGTTTACTGAGATATAATGAAACACCAAAAGCATTGAATAAGACTGGAGGGAGCGGCGCTAAGTAAGCTTTTTTCATTTTTGAGGTGACCAGGGCAGCTAAAAAAGTAATGAGAGTACCAAAGACGAAATCCAAGAAGCCAACCTGCCCCAAAAGATTAGCTAGAAAACACCCAATGGTAAGACCATAAATTGTTTCAGGAAATAGAAAAGGCAGGACGGTAAAAGCCTCTGCGACTCTGATTTGTATCGGTCCGTATGCAAAAGTATAAAAAGGTGGAAGAATGGTAAAAGCGACATAGAGCGCAGCGATCAATGCCATACGAGGAAGTTTCTTCATTGAATTCTCCTATCCAATTGTTGGACTTTTTCAAATATAATACCTAAAAAAAGGTATTGAATGATATAATGAAATTTTAGTGAAATTATATCAAAACCCAACAAAATGAAAACTTTTGTTCATAAATATAGGAAAATAGATGAATAAAGAATTAAAAGATACCTCTTTAAAAATGAAAAAGCGACGACGTGCTCGATCAAAATTTTTCCGCTTTCCATTTTTTTCAGCATTTGTTTTTGGTATTTTAGCTGGTATTGTTTTCTTCATATTGGTTCAATTTTTTTATTTAGATGATATTCGAGTTATTTCTAGTCAGATCGATAATTTTCGACCATCTTTTACCACCCGGGTTTATGATAACCAAGATCGGCTCATCCACGAACTTTATACCGAAAACCGTGAGTATGTTGCTCTGGCTGACATCCCTGAAATGCTCCAAAAAGCTTTTATAGCCAGTGAGGACCAAAACTTTTACCAGCATCCAGGAATAGATATCAGAGGTATTATAAGAGCAACTCTTCAAAATATTTTAAACCGACGAATTGTTGAAGGAGCCAGTACCATCACTCAACAATTAGCTCGGAACCGTTTTCTTTCCCATGAAAGAATTATTAACCGAAAAATTAAGGAACAGGTTCTGGCTTTGTTTATCGAAAGGAAATACACCAAAGATCAAATTTTAGAGGCTCATCTTAACCAGATTTATTTTTGGCATGGAGTTTATGGAGTAAAAACTGCTGCTTTAGTTTACTTTGGGAAAAACCTTTCCCAATTGAATTTGGCGGAAATAGCGATGTTGGTTGGAATACAGCGTTCCCCAGGGAATTTTTCACCCTATGTGAATCTTCGAGCTGCCCAAATTCAACAAAGACGGGTTTTACGTCTCATGACCGAAAGGGGGTTTATCGACCAATCGGAAATGGCAAGAGCAATAGAGACGCCTATCGTTCTTTCTGGACTTAAAAATATTCCATCTGATGCCCCCTATTTCATTGACCACATTTTAAAGGAGTTATTAGCCAAATACGACGGGGAAACGGTTTTTAACGGTGGATTAAAAGTGTATACCACTCTTGATTTAGATGTCCAAAAAGTGGCGACCGAGGTCTTAAAAGAAAGTGGTTATCAAGGCGCCATACTGTGCATGGATCCCAAAAGTGGAGAAATTTTAGCCATGGTAGGAGGGAAAGATTATCAAGAAAGTAAATTTAATCGAGCGACTCAGGCTTATCGACAGCCAGGCTCAACATTTAAGCCCTTTATTTATACGACTGCTATTGAAAATGGAATTACTGCGGTGGACTGGTATGTTGATGAACCACTCCAATTCCCCGATGGCTGGAAACCGAAAAACTATGACAAAACTTTTCGTGGGGCAATTCAAATTCATGAAGCCTTGGAACAGTCGATCAATATTATTGCTATTAAACTATTACAACAATTGGGAATCGACCAGGTTATCAATTATGCTAAAAGGATGCAAGTAAAATCACAACTCCAAAAAAACCTATCTCTTGCTTTAGGCACCTCAGAGGTAACTTTAATGGAATTAGTCAATGCCTATTGTGCTTTTGCGAACGAAGGACGTATTCCTGAACCGTACGCCATTACTAAAATTGTCGATTGGGAAGGAAATATAATCTATTCCAGCAATAAAACCCTACGCCAAGCTATACCAGCTGATACTGCTTATATTATGGCTCGCTTACTCCAGGGAGTAATTGAACGGGGAACAGCTAGACGGGCAAATATTGGTCGTCCGGCGGGCGGTAAAACTGGTTCAACCGAAGATTTTATTGATGCCTTGTTTGTTGGATTTACTCCAGATATGGTATGTGGGGTTTTTCTGGGAAATGACGACCGCAAACCCTTGGGAGAGGCGAAAACCGGTGGAATAATTGCCGCTCCAATTTTTGCAAAAGTTATGAAAGCTGCCCATGAAAACCTGCCAAAGCAGGACTTCATCCGACCGGAATCAGTGGTTGATAGGTCGGTTTGTTTAAAATCGGGACTGCTTCCCTCCTCTTCCTGTAAAAAAACAATTGTTTTGCCTTTTAAAGCTGGGACAGTACCGACCAAAATCTGTGATCAATGTACCGAATGATAGTTTTTTTGCTGTCAATCTTTGAGGATTACAACTGTTACCCCCAAGCCTCCTTCTTCAGGCAAGCCGTTGCGATAGCTTTCTACTGCAGGGTTATCCTGTAGAAATTCGTGAGTAACTTTTCTTAAAATTCCCTCTCCTTTCCCGTGAATGATATAAACAGTTTTGAATCCAGCCAAGAGCACTTGATCAAAATATTTATCTAGTTTTTCTCGGGCATCTTCGGCTTTCAACATCCGAATTTCAATTTGATTTTTTAACTGATGGAAAGAGGGTTGAAAAGAATAGTTCCGCTGGAAAGAAGATGAGAATTCTTCCTCCTCGGCTTTTTTTTGAAGATGGTTGATAGAAAGAACACATTTGCGACCATTAACCACGACCGTGGCTTCATTTTTTAAATCATCAATAGATATTATTTCACCTTCCTGTTGGAAAATATCAATCATCACTTTTTCACCGGCTTGAAAAACCGGTTGTGGAGAATCTTTCATGGTTTCTTCTGATGGTGACCAGGTCAGCTCCTGGGTCAGATAGAGCTTCGGATCAACTCGTTCTTTGAGTTCTCGATATACACTTACATCAAGAGTTTTTTCTTTTCTCAATTGACCAATGAGTTGTGATATATCATCCCGGGTTTTTTTGAGGTATTGGGTTAATTTTTCCTGGAAATCTTTAATAAGTAGTTTTTTTTGTGATTCCAGTTGCTCCTGAAGGCGGGCTACTTCTTTCTGTCGATTCGTAGCATCTTCCACTTTTTCCTGCCATTCTATTAATTGACTGGTTAATTCTTGGTTTTTTTTCCGATTGGAGATGATTAATTCATTAAGATCGATCCATTCTTTTTGAAGTTGTTGTAAAGCAGTTTTTATAATCGGTTGCGGGATACCAATTTTTTCAGCAATTTTGATTCCATAACTTTCCCCAATTTCATCAATTAAGAGTCGATAGGTTGGCTGGAAAAGAACTGGATTGAACTCCATTGATGCCGAAACCATAGAGGAGTGTTGAGAAACATAGCTTTTTATCAAAGGATAATGAGTGGTTGCGATGCAGGTTGCTCCTTGTTGACTAAGAAAGTCTATCATTCCAATAGCTAATGCCGAGCCTTCGTTGGGATCGGTTCCAGATCCAATTTCATCAATTAAATATAAACTAAAAGAGGATAGTTGAGAAAGCGATTTCTGAAAAGCTGAAAAACGATAGGTAAAGGTACTGAGGTTTTGTTCAATATCCTGATGATCTCCAATATCGACAAAAAGATGATGGTAAAAAGGTAAGGAAGACCCAGGATTAACCGGAACTGGAATCCCACAATGAGCAAGATAAACGATTAAAGCTAAGCTTTTTAACAAAACGGTTTTCCCGCCAGCATTCGGTCCGCTAATAACCATGATTTTTTTATCTGGACTCAAATGAAGCGAGAAAGGAACCGCTTTTTCTCCTAAAAGAGGGTGTCGACCATCCTTGATGAGGAGATCTCTTTCGCCTACCCGGGGAACACTCGCCTGCCATTTACGAGCCAGTTGTGTCTGAGCGTGAAGAACATCCAGTTCGACCAGAGCCTGGAATGAAGCATTAAGCCGACCGAGGTAAGGTCGCAAATCGTTGGTCAATTTTAACAGAATTGCTTCAATTTCATCATTTTCTTGGATAGTTAAAACTTCTAATTCATTATTTAAATAGAGAACCGGTTTTGGCTCAATGAAAACTGACGAACCGGACGAAGAGTAATCGACTACAATCCCATCGATACGTCCTCGAAACTCGGATTTAATGGGGATCACATATCTCCCCCGTCGAATGGTGTTAGTTGTATCTTGAAGGTAAGGAGCTATATCCCGATTACGTAGGCAATTTTCAATGGTGGTTCGAATTTCTACTTGAAGACGGTTTAGACGTCTTCGAATATCGCGGAGACGAGGACTGGCGGTATCGAGAATCAACCCATCAGGTGAACAGATCAATTTTATTTCCTTAATAAGAGGGGCATAGCTTTCAATAGCATCGAAGAAAACTTTGATAAGCGGATACTTCTCTTTTATTCTGGTTTCATTTTGCAGACGTTTGGTTTTTTCACATAAGAGTAAAAAATGAAAAACCTGAATGACTTGATTTAAATTGAGAGCCGATCCTGGAATGGCAATTTTTTGAAAAATTTCACGAAGGTCGGTTAATCCAGAAAGATCTAAGCTGCCGTCAAAAGTGATAAAATCAAGAAGTTGTTGGACGGTTTGCAACCTTTGGTTGATTATCTCTGGATTGGTATAGGGCTGCAATTCCATCATTTTTTCGCGAGAAACATCACAAACACAGGCAGAGCTTAACTGATGAAGTATTTTATCAAAATCAAAATTCTTCAGTATATCTTTTGATAAGTTCATCGTCACTTTGGTTTAAACCCTTTTCTAAATACGCATTAAGAAAGGAAAATTCAGGAATTTTTTGAACCATCGAATCAATAAAAACAATGATTGGCTGGGTAAAACTTTGATAAAAATGAGATTGATAAATACCATTATTGAGAAAATCGAGAAAAGAAACATTAAGCACAAAAAGAGTGATGATGGAGATCCAGAGAAAGCCTTTCAAGATACCAATAACAAAACCTAGAATGGCATCAAACCATACAATATCAAGACCTTTGAAAACTTTTCGAAAAAACATACCCACCCAGGAAAACAAAATAACCACTGGAATGAAGATCACAAAAAAACTAATCAAATTCATCCAGACTGAATTCCAATGAAGGAGATTGGTCAAAAACTGGCCGAGGTCCTGGTGAAATCGTAAGGCACTCAGGAGCCCAATTACCACTCCTGTCAAAGCCAGAATCTCTTTACTGAAACCCCGGATTGAACTTCGAATAACATTGAGAATAAGAATGAAAATACAGATTATGCTATACCAGTCGATTAGAATCCTCCTGCGAGTTCCTCCCGAAGGAATATTTCCGGTTCTTTTTTAATGGCTACTTTAATGATGTTTACCCATTCATCGACTTCGTTATCGGTTAAAGTTTTATGTGGAGATCGGAAAACAATGGAATAAGAAAAGGTTTTCTTCCCTGGAGGAAGGTGTTTTCCTTGGTAAGAGTCAAAAAGTTCGACTCTCTCCATAGGTAAATCATGTGAAGAAGCTACTTTTAGGACTAAGGACTCGATATTTTTCCAAGTCTGGTCTTGATTGACAACAATGGAAATGTCTCGACGGATTGAAGGATATCGGTTGATTTCCTGGAGTTGAAAATCATTCAGTTCGATACCATCAAAGAGTTTTTGCCAGGCAACCTCTAAACAGTAATGCTCTCCCCAGAAGCCAAAAGCATCACTGATGGTTTTACAAATCAGTCCTCCTCGAAAAATTTCAATGCCATTTTTGAGCATACCGCGAAAAGAAAGACTCGAATCAAAATAAGTGTTTTCATCTAAAGGTTGCCAATTTACCATCTGAAGCGGGTATCCGATAAGCTCAATGAGGCTTTCGGCAAAACCTTTTAAGGAAAAAATGTCTATCTGGGAAAATTGTTGCCAATAAGCAGGATAAGAATGACCACTCAAAACGACAACCAACCGCCACTCTTCGCGCTAGGGATTATCCGAGTCGTCGGTTCGAGAAAATACTTCCCCATACTCAAAAAACCCAAAATTTTCTCGTCCTCGAGCGATGTTGGTTTTTATAATATCCAAAGCACTGATGATTAAATCCGGACGAAGAATGACATGATCCTGTGAAAGTGGATTCAGAACCCGGATCACATCAGCAAAGGGAATACCTAAAAGATCACAATTGACCTGACTGGTCAAAGAAAGTGAAACACATTCTTTTAAGCCTATTGAGCGTAAGTGATTACGGAGAACACCTTCCCATAAAAGTTCACGGCGAGGATTGCCTGGATCAAAAGGGAAACTGGGAATTTGAGATCGAATATGATCGTAACCGAAAATACGACCAATTTCCTCGGCACAGTCGATCGGTTGTCGAACATCCGGTCGCCAGGAAGGGACCTTGACTCTGATTATGGAGTTGTTGGGTTGAGAAAGTAGGACAAACCCTAATTTAGTTAAAACCGCCTGCATTTTTTCCAGCGGAATTTTACAGTTCATGATTTCTTCAACCCAGGAAGATGAAAATTCAATTTCTGGTTCTGATGAAACAGCTTCTCCGCTTACTACCCAGTCTTTTAAAATCTTTATAGAAGGATCAATTTCTTTAAGGAGGCATAGGGCACGCTCACTGGCATAGAATACCGATCCTGGATCAACTCCCCTTTCAAAGCGCGCGGAGGCTTCGGTTCGTAATCCCAATTCACGAGCTGTTTTACGAATTTGACTTCCGGTAAATATCGCCGCTTCCAAGAAAACTTCCTGAGTGTCAGGAGAAACTTCTGATTCATATCCTCCCATAATACCAGCGATAGCAACCGGCCGATTGGCATCAGCAATCACCAACATATTATTGGTGAGCTTTCTTTCTATTCCATCGAGAGTTATCAATGATTCATTATTTTTGGCTCTTCTCACAACAATTTTTTGATCGGATATCCCAGAGGTGTTAAAAGCATGAAGTGGCTGACCAGTTTCCATCATGACTAAATTAGTCACATCAACTACCTGGTTGATAGGACGTTGTCCCAAAAGATAAAGTTCACGAACGATCCACCAAGGGGAAGGTTGAATTTTAATATTTTTAGCTAAACGGCCGCTATAAAAAGGACAGAGGTCTTGATCGTCTATGCTGGCTTGAAAGTTACTGATCGAATCATCAACATCCAAGTGTTGAGATGGTATTTGGTATTCTAAATCGAGACCTGTCGCTATTTCCCGCGCCAAGCCGATAATTGACATACAATCTCCGCGATTGGCAGTGATTTCGACATCAAAAACCCAATCTTCTCCTATGATATGAGGTGAAATGAGTTCTCCCTCTTCAGCTTTGATGGTGGCTGGGATTTCAATAAAAAATTCTTCTTTTTCTGGTATACGCTGGTTACGAAGAGGCTGGGTGCTTATCAAATCACCGATTGGATTTACTATAACCCTTTTTCCAATATCCAGTATTCCCCACTTTTCACATTTAACTTCATATTGTCGATCTTTGATTTGAACAGTACAAACATCGTAAAGAATTCCGGATTTCCGTTTGACGATGGTCGCTGCGGTTAAATTGGGAGAAAAAGTGTCAGCAGCGCTTGTTATGCTCTCGATTACAAAACCCTGAGAAGTTAGAATCTCGGCTATTTTTTCAGCCGGACAGTCGAGATTTGGTACAAAACGTTTGAGAATTGAATAGGCAACTTTCATTGTATTTGGATACTCCTATTGAATAGCATGAAATTGTTCGATGAGTGACATATCGTTTTCAAATAGCCAACGTATATCGGGAATACCGAATTTTAATAAAGCAGCACGATCGATTCCCATTCCAAAGGCAAAACCTCGGACCTGATTGGGATTATATCCGGCAGCTTCAAAAACTTTGGGATGAACCAATCCTGCTCCTATGATTTCTAACCATCCTGATTGGCCACAAGAACGACATCCCTTCCCTTGACACAAACCACAAGAAATGTCTACTTCAGCACTTGGTTCGGTAAAAGGGAAAAAACTGGGGCGGAAGCGAAGTTGTCGGTCGCTACCAAAAAAGCGTCGGGCAAATACTTCAATGGTTCCTTTCAAGTCGCCCATGGAAATTGATTCGGCAACCACTAAGCCCTCAACTTGGTGAAACATTGGGCTATGAGAGGCATCCATAGCATCCCGTCGAAAACATTTTCCGGGCACAACTACCTTAAAAGGTGGTTGTAATTTTTGCATAATTCGAATTTGAGCTGGTGATGTATGAGTTCTCAATAAATATTCTTTATCGAGAAAAAAAGAATCCTGAGCATCCCGGGCTGGGTGATCAGGTGGAAAATTTAGAGCTTCAAAGTTGTAGTACTCACTTTCAATTTCCGGTCCTGACTCAATTCGAAAACCTAAACTTTGGAAAATAGTTAGGATTTGATGCAGAGTTAATTGAATAGGATGGAATGACCCTACCCAAGGTTTTTTTCCCGGTAGGGAGATATCAACCTTAATAGACGTTTTTAGTGTCTGGGTAAGTTTTTTTAATTTCTCCTGAAGTTGATTATCTATCAATCCTTTTAACTGATTGATTTTTTTCCCCCAATCCTTTTTTTCATCGGAAGAAAACTGAGTTATTTCTTTAAATAATTCATTGAGCTGTCCCTTCCGGCCTATATATTTCCCCTTTATACGGTTTAAATCATCAAGGGTTTTTGCCTGTTCAATATCATTCTGAAATTTTTCAAGTACATTATTTAAATTAATCAACACCTCTTCCTCCCATCGACAATATCAACCAGAGGTTCACTCGCGAAAAAACCATTAAAATAAAATGCGATACCATTTGGAGAGTGGTATCGCATTTTATTTTAACTTTCACCTTAATAAAAGAATTAGGTTGCTGATTTAGCAACCTCAACGAGATGCGTAAATGCCACTGGATCCGTTATGGCAATATTGGATAAATTTTTCCGGTCAATCTCAATACCGGCTTTTTTTAGAGCAAATATAAACTGGTTATATTTTAACCCATGTTCCCGAACTGCAGCATTAATACGAACGATCCATAAGCGTCGGAAGTCTCTCTTTTTGTTTTTCCGATCACGATAAGCATAGAATTGAGACTTTAAAACTTGTTCATTTGCTCGCCGATAGGAACGGGAACGAGAACCCCGATAACCACTGGCTAATTTCATTATTTTCTTTCTTCTTTGTCGTGATGCCACGCTATTTTTAACTCTTGGCAACGAAAATCACCTATCTTTCCAACCAAATTTCACTCATTCAACTCAATGATACCTGTAATTAGGCATAGGGTAAAAGCTTCTTAATCCGCTTTTCTATACTTTTATCAACAATCACCGTTTTACGTAACCGTCTTTTACGATCTTGTTCTTTTTGATGTAAATGATGGCTCTTTCCTCCCTGAGCCACCTTTATTTTTCCTTTCGCGGTAATCTTAACCCGTTTGGCCAGACCGCGATGGGTTTTCATTTTTGGCATAATTGAGCCTCCTCATTTCTTGGGAGCAATGGTCATGGTAAGATTCCGACCTTCGTTTTTTATTTCCTGCTCGATTTTGCTGATTTCATTCAAATCATCAACTATTTTTTGGAGTAATAATACACCTTTATCGACATAGGCAGACTCTCGTCCTCGAAACCGAATAGTAAATTTGACCCGATCGCCATCTTCCAGAAACCGGATAGCACTTTTTAATTTTACCTGATAGTCGTGTTCATCGATTTTTGGTCTCATCTTGAGCTCTTTCAGCTCAGATACTTTCTGTTTCTTTCGAGAGGATTTTGCCTTCTTCTCTTTTTCATATTTAAATTTACCAAAATCGATAATTTTACAAACTGGTGGGTTCGCTTCTGGAGCAACTTCAACCAAATCATAACCAGCTTCTTCTGCTAACTCAAGGGCTTTTTTGATAGGTACAACCCCCAGCTGTTCTCCTTCGAAGGAAATCAATCTGACTTCCCGAGCTCGTATTTGATTATTAACGCGATATTTTACCTCGATATGTATCGCCTCCTAATTATTTTTCCAAGGGCTTCTATCTCTACTCTATTCCTGGTTAATGAATAGAACACCTTATTATGCAATGAGAATTGAAAAAAATCAATGGATTGATTGGATTGGTTTAAGATATTAGCGAGACAAAAATATCATATAATACCGTCAGTCGTCAATATCATCGGAGTACTTGATAGTGTCAACCTATTGTAGGG
>DPKX01000207.1 GCA_003542295.1 Candidatus Atribacter hydrocarboniphilus | reverse complement strand
CGACGTGGCAATCTCATCCACCCGCCCCGTCATTGCGAGGAACGAAGTCGGTTTTTGGTTGGACGACGTGGCAATCTCATCCGTTAAAATATTTTTAAATAAACGATAAAAAGATGAGATCCTCACAGCTTCGAATGGCAAAGCCTCAAGATGGCCCCAGCGGTGTCAGATGGGATCCTCTCGACCTCGAAAACCAAAAACTCGGGACGAAGAATCACTCAATTTCTTTCTCCCTTGATATCACCATCAAACAAATAAATTCAGGTATAATAGAAATTGAATTTTTATTTCCTTTTTGGGAAGGAGGATGGGAGCCTATGCCGGCTGTCGAGATACGAAATAATATACATTGGATAGGAGTTAATGACCACACAACTGACCTCTTTGAGGGTTTATGGCCGATTACTCAGGAAGGAGTTTCTTATAGCTCATACCTAGTCAATGATCAAAAGAAAGCTATAATCGATTTAGCCAAATCAATTAAAGTTGATGAATTTTTTAAACGAATAGCAGAAATTGTCAATCCTTCTCAAGTTGACTATATCATTCTCAACCATATGGAGCCTGACCATACAGGAGTCTTAAGAGTTCTCCGAAAAATTGTACCCCAAGCAAAAATTCTCTGTTCTCCAAAAGCCAAGGACATGATTCAAGCCTTTTATGGAATTACCGATCAGGTCCAGGTTGTCCAAGATGGAGAAGAGGTGCAATTGGGAGAATTAACCCTCCAATTTTTTATGACGCCTTTTGTTCATTGGCCAGAAACCATGATGACCTTTGAAAAGAAAAGCCGAGTATTGTTTTCGTGCGACGCATTTGGAAGTTATGGAGCGCTTCGTGGTGCCATATTTGATGATGAATGCACTGATTTAGAATTTTATCAGAAACAAGCATTGCGGTATTATGCTAATATTGTGGCAAAATTTAGCACTCAGGTTTTAAAAGCAATTGAAAAATTATCTGGAATACCGGTAGAAATCATAGCACCTTCTCATGGTTTAATTTGGAGAAAAAATCCATCGATCATTATCGATCTTTATAAAAAATGGGCGGAATATGTAAAAACACCCGGAGAGCCGGGAATAACCCTTCTCTATGCAACCATGTACGGGAACACCGAAGCTTTAATGGATTCTGTTGCCCAAGGAATATCTCAGACCGGTTCCAGCCTTGAAATATTTGATGTTTCTCGCATCCATGCCAGTTATATACTTGCCTCACTCTGGTCAAAAAGCGGAGTTATCATTGGGGCTCCAACTTATGAGAATGAGCTCTTTCCATCGATGGCCCATGTTCTTGATGTGGCCATAAGAAAAGGGGTTCAGCATAAAAAAGCCGCCTATTTTGGAAGTTATGGTTGGGCGGGAGGAGCTCTACGAGAACTGGAAAAACAACTGGCTTTGTTAAAATGGCAGTTGACCGATACCTTGGTATTTCAAGGTGGTCCTTCTCAAGAGGTTCTCGCTCAAGGGAAGGAATTTGGGAGAAAATTCGCTGAAATGGTCTTATCGGGAATGAATTCTGAAAAAAATGGTTAAATTAAATAAATGTAGCTTTTTACGTTGAAATTCATCTATTTTGATGTGTTGTGGCTATTAAAGTCGGGTATTCATGTCACCATTACACCAGATGAGGTTGAAAATACCTATATAAATCAGTCATTGCGAGGAGCTCAACCGTTTTTTAGTTGAACGACGTGAGAATCCTATCCATCCGCTCTCCATCATTGCAAGGAGCGTTTTGTACGATATGAGAATCTCATCCACCGCCCCGTCATTGCGAGGAGCGCAGCGACGTGGCAATCTCATCTTTAAAAGTTTTTATGAATAAAAAAGAAAATAATATTTAGTCAAACATTGATTTATCAAACCCACAATGGGTTTATAAGATAGAATAAACACAAAAAAGGAGAGATGCTACTATGATGAGTAAAAAGCTTGAAGAAGCAATCAACGAACAAATTAAAAACGAATTTTTTTCTGGTTATTTATATCTTTCGATGGCGACCCAAGCAGAAGAAATGAATTTACCCGGAGTAGCTCATTGGTTTCAGGTGCAAGCCAAAGAAGAGCAAGAACACGGAATGAAATTTTATGATTTTATCAATGATCGAGGCGGGCGAGTTCTTTTAAAGGCAATAGATCAGCCAGAGACCGAATTTAAAAATGTTCTTGATATGTTTGAAAAAACTTTAGAACATGAAAAATTGGTGACCTCGATGATTAATAACCTCTATGAAGTTGCTTTAAAGGAAAAAGATTATCCAGCGCAAATCATGCTGCAGTGGTTCATTGATGAACAGGTTGAAGAAGAGAAAAATGCTTCAGATATTATTGCAACCCTCAAGATGATTGGTGAAAAAGGCCATGGTCTCCATATGCTGGATCGTGATCTGGGGAAAAGAGAAGAAGATTAATTATTTGTTAAAAGGATGGGTAGTTTTAATCTACCCATCCTTCATTTTTTTGGAGGGAAGGAATGCCAGAGCGTTCCCAAGATTGGTATAATCAGGCTCTTCGTGATTTAGAACAAGCCGTTGATTCTCAAAAGTCAGGCCGCCATGAATGGGCGTGTTTTGCTGCCCAACAAGCCGCTGAAAAAGCAGTAAAGGCTCTTCATTTAAAAAACCGGCAAGAAGCCTGGGGACATGTTGTCTCTCGTCTTCTGCGTGAACTACCTGGTTCAATAGGAGTTCCAGAGCTGCTCATTGAGAAAGCTCGAGTTCTTGATAATTATTATATCCCCGCTCGTTATCCCAACGGCCATCCTGAAGGAGCCCCTTTTGAGCATTATGGAGTTTTACAAAGCTCGGAGGCCATTCAATATGCCAGTGAGATCATTCAATTCATCGGTCATCAAATGGCCGAATGAAAAACAAGTTATTTCCTCTCTTAAAAAATGGGTAAATACCCTTCTCAAAATAAACCAAAATGTGATTCGAATTGGGTATTTTGGTTCCTATGCCCGGGGAGATTGGGGAGTGGGAAGCGATTTAGACCTCATCATTATATTATCACAATCCGATCTTCCTTTTGAAAAAAGAAATCAAGATTGGCAAGAACATCAATTATCGGTACCGACCGATATTCTCATTTATACCCAGCAGGAGTGGGAAGCAATGAGGAAAGAAGAAATGCCTTTTTTTAAAAGAATTAACCGTGAAATAAAATGGATTTATTAGGAAAATACAAATTCAAAAAAACTATCATAAACAAGGAGAAATAAATGAATTACCGAATATTTGGGAAATGTGGATGGGCAGTTAGTGAAATTGGTTTTGGAGCTTGGGCAATCGGAGGAAGTTGGGGAAAGGTGCAGGAAGATGATGCCGTTGCAGCCCTCCATCGAGCAATTGATAGTGGTTTAAATTTCATTGATACGGCTGATGTGTATGGGGACGGACGAAGTGAAAAGATAGTTTCCAAAGTTCTCAAAAACCGAAGAGAGCGAGTTTATGTTGCCACCAAGGCAGGAAGACGCCTCTCGCCCCATGTAGCTGATGGATATAATCGGGAAAATTTAAATGCCTTTGTCGATCGAAGTTTAAAAAAATTAGAGGTTGAAACCATCGATCTTTTACAACTTCATTGTCCGCCAACCGAGGTTTATTATCGACCAGAAGTATTCGAAGTATTAGATGATATGGTCAAACAAGGGAAGCTTCAGAATTATGGAGTGAGCGTGGAAAAAGTTGAAGAGGGCTTGAAAGCAATTGAATATCCTGGCGTGAAGAGTGTCCAAATCATTTTTAATATCTTCCGTCAGCGACCGACAGAATTGTTTTTTGCTGAATGTCGAAAAAGAAGAGTAGCGGTTATTGCCCGGGTTCCATTAGCTAGTGGCCTTCTGACCGGAAAAATGACCAAAGAAACCACCTTTCCTTCCGATGATCATCGCAACTACAATCGATATGGTCAGGCCTTTGACCGGGGCGAAACCTTTGCCGGGGTAGATTATGAAAAAGGGTTACAAGCGGTTGAGGAATTACGGAATCTGACCCCCGAAGGATTTAACCTGACACAGTTCGCTCTCAAATGGATTCTTATGTTTCCAGAAGTGAGCGTTGTGATCCCCGGTGCCAAAAATCCCCTGC
>DPKX01000002.1 GCA_003542295.1 Candidatus Atribacter hydrocarboniphilus | reverse complement strand
GAGATTGCCACGACCTCAAAAAACGAGGTCTCGCAATGACGAAAAAAATTCCCTTCTTAAGAGCTTTATAGCTTTTCCTTCTCCCCCTCAGTCTTTATTGATGGGAGAAAGTGAGGACGAGGGAGGAATTATTACTCCTCTCTGCTCACGGTTCACGACTCACTGATCACGGTTTTTTATTCATGCTGGACCAGTTCGGCGCCGACCATCAAGCTGACGACTTCATCGGGATTGGTTTCCTTGACCATCAACTCTCCCACTTTTTCCCCCCGACGCAAAATCACCAATCGATGAGCAACTTGAAAAACATCGTAAAGCTGATGGCTGATAATGATAATCCCCACCCCCTGGGCACTTAATGTTCTTACCAAATCAAGCACCTTTCTCTGCTCGGCTACTCCCAGAGCAGCGGTCGGTTCATCCATAATCAAAAGTTTGGCATTCCAGTAAATGGAACGTGAAATAGCCACTGATTGACGCTGACCACCAGAGAGCATTTTAATCTTATTTTTCAGTGACGGGATTTCGATCCCTAATTGATCAAGAACTTTTTTCGATTCCTGGTGCATATAATCATGATCTAAAACGTCAATGAATCCCAAGGCTTTTTTGAGTTTTTCCCGTCCCAAAAAGATATTTGAATAAACGTTGAGGTTTTCAGCTAAAGCCAAATCTTGATAAATGGTCTCAATACCCAAGCGAATGGCATCCATAGGGTTATTGATTTTCACTTCTTTTCCCTGGAAAAAAACCTGCCCCTCGTCCTGATGGTATACCCCAGATACGACCTTAATCAAGGTTGACTTCCCCGCTCCGTTATCTCCAAGGAGCCCAACCACCTCTCCCGGTGCAACCTCCATGGAGACTTTATTCACTGCCACTAACCCGCCAAATCGCTTGACAATGTCTTTGACCTCCAAAACCGGCACATTTTGATCATTCATCGCTCTTATTCTCCCTTTCTAACCAGCTCAGGAAATAATTGATCAATAAGGACAGCTAAAATAAGAATGACTCCGACATAGATATATTTATTAAAGGTCGGGATACCCAAATTAACCATTCCCGTTTCCAGCACTCCAATAATGAAAGTACCGATAATAGTTCCAATCATCCCTCCAGTCCCACCATAAAGGCTGGCACCACCAATGACCACCGCAGCAACCGAATCGAGCATCCGGACGGAACCAGCATCAGCTCGACCATTGACAAATCGAAGGACATACATGATCCCCCCGAGAGAAGCAAAAAACGATGAAATCATGTATATTTTCATTAAATGCCAATCGACATTGATTCCGGCTCTCTGGGCGGCATCAACATTTCCTCCAATAGCGAAGGTATGCTGTCCAAATTGAGTTCGGTTGAGAACGAACCAAAAAACCAGAATAATCAAAAGCGAGATAATGAAGATGTTTGGCACAAGGGCAACCAACTCACGAATCTCAGCTCGGGCTAGACCGACTGGTTGTCGAAACCAGCTCAGAAATTTTCCGGGAAGATAATAGAGAAGATAGCCATTCCCAAAGTCTCCAACCCCCGGAGGAAGGTTGGTAATCGGAACATTGTAACTAATGATTTCTGAAAAACCATAAGCAATGCCATACATCCCAAAGGTAGCAATAAAGGGAGGGACTTTCATTTTTGTTACCAAAAAACCATTAAGAAGTCCGGGGAGAAGACCGATGAGCAGGGTTATCAAAATGCCAAATATTACAGCCAAGCCAGGTGTGAATCCCAATGCATAAAAACTCACCATCAACTTGGCGGAAACCACCGAGGCAAATCCCATAACAAACCCAACCGACAAGTCGATTCCACCAGTAATAATAACAAAGGTTTGACCGGCCGCCAGAAGCAGAATGGTTATGGAATTAACCATTATATTCTGAAAATTCTTGGCGCTGAAAAAGCCGGTCCCCAAAACACTAAAAATGATGATTTCCCCGATTAAAAAAAGGTAAACCCAGCTTCGGCCTATTAATACTGCCCATTCTCGCTTGTTTCCTGATAATTTACGAATATCTTCAGCACTCATGGCATTCTCTCCTTTAATCGTAAACTAATTCAGGAAATGTTTGATCAATTATTACTGCTAACACCAATATGCTTCCCACAGCTATATAACGATAGAAAGGAAAAACTCCAGACATGAGAAAACCAATCTCGAGAACCGTGAGAACCATCACTCCTAAAAAAGAACCCCAGATACTTCCCTTCCCTCCTTTTAAGCTGGCACCTCCAATAACTACCGCCGCCACCGCAAAGAGCTCCAAGCTAGCCGAAAACTGAGTATGGGAACCGATGGAATAAACCAGGACCGACAACACACCTGCAAGGGCACCAAATAAGGACGAAATTGTATAAATTTTAATCAAGTGACTGTTTACATTGATTCCCGCTCTTCGGGCAGCATCAATATTTCCGCCGATAGCGTAAGTGTGTTGACCAAATTGGGTTCTGGTTAAAATATACCCAAATATGGCAATGATAATACCAGAAATAAGAATTGAATTGGGTAAAATTCGAACCAAATCCCGCAATTGAGAGGCAAGAATACCCTCAGGTGGCTTGAAAAAGGAAAACCCGAGACCAGAAAAATAATAGAGGATATAACCATTTCCTATTCTTCCGGCTTGTTGGGGAAGACCAATAATGGGAAACCCATCACATAATCCAAAGGCAATTCCATTGGCTATGCCATACATTCCAAGAGTGGCGATAAAAGGAGGAACTCGAAACTTGGCGACCAATACTCCATTGAGTAATCCGGGTAATAGACCAATCAATAAACCCACAATGATCCCCAATGATATGCTGAAAAAGGGAGAATATCCCATAGTAAATAAATTCCGCATAACAATTGCGGTAATAACCGATACCATACCTTTCACAAAACCAATGGAAAGGTCAATTCCACCAGTGATGATAACAAAAGTTTCCCCGGCTGCTAAAAGTAACGAAGTGGATGAACTCATTAAAACATTGTTCAGGGTGTTATTGGCAAAAAAACCTTTTCCAGCAAAGCTAAAAATAATACACAAAAGGAACAGAAATAAGATGACCCAATTCTTTCCTAATTTAACATACAAACCTTGTGTTGTTTTAACATTATCCATTTTTCACCCTGGAGTACAGCATACTGGGGAAAAAACATTATTTTCCTCCAGTATGCTGTAGATAATTGAAGATTATTTATTGATAGATATATCTCTGAGATTCCGGTAAATTAACGTTCTCTTTGGTAAAGAAGAAGAATTCAGGGTTGAGTTTCTTGGGGACTTCAGCATCTTCAGTGAAGAATTTGTAACCCCACTCAACAGCCAATTGGCCCATAGCATATGGATTTTGAGCTAAGACCAGGTCAACTTGGCCTTCTTTTAAAGCATTGATCAGGTCTACAGTAGCATCCCATGAAGCAATTTTGACCGCTCCAGTCAAACCAGCGTTAACAACAGCTTGGTAGGCGCCACGAGCACTAAAGAGGTTGGTACCAAACACACCAACGATATCGGGATTGGCCTGGAGAGCTGCAGCAGTTTGTTGCTGAGCTTTTTCCTGGTTATCCAAATTGTATTCAACTCCAACCAATTCAATATCAGGATAATCAGAAATACCTTTTTTAAAGCCTTCTACTCGTTCCACAACACTGGATACATCAGGATTGGTGGTTGAAACAAATACCTTTCCCTTACCTCCGATCATATCAGCAAGACGTTTTCCGACTTCAACTCCACCTTGGAAATTATCGGTTCCAATGAAAGATAGTGGGAAGGAATAATCGCTCTCTTTTGAATAATCTCCATCACCAAGATAGGTATCAACAGTGATGATCTCTATACCACTATCATAAATCTTCTTTAATGGAGCAATCAAAGAGTCTTTGGCAGCCGGACCGGTGATCAGCAGATCAATATCACCTCGAGCAGCAGTGGCTTCCAGAACTGGGACCTGGATTTCGGCACCCCAGGATTTGAGGTATTCGGTTACGAATAAATCAACACCCAATTCCTCGCATTTATCGGCAATTCCTTTCCCGATCATCCGGTAAAACGGATCTTCAATGGTCGGGCACCAGGCAAATTTCAATTTCTTTTCTTGTGCTCCTACTCCAGCGACTAAAGTAAATACTAGTATCCCCACTAATAGAATAAAAATGAATGACTTTTTCATAAATTTTCCTCCTCCAATTTTTTGTTTACGATTGGTTTATAAAAAGAATATCGGCTTTCTTGACTAGGAAAGCCTTATCACCTCCTTATAGATTTTATAAAATTCCTCTCAAATTATTCTATCATAATATAACATCGAATTTCATCATATTAAGAATAAAAAAGATTTCTTTCTTGCTATGATATATTTAGAATCTTTTATTCTGCAAATATGTTTACCAACTGTCAGAAAAATTTTCACCATTGTCCTAACTTTTTCTCATCGATAAAGACTGAGAGGGAGAAGGAAAAAGCAATAAAGCTCTAAAGAAAGGAATTTTTTCGTCATTGCGAGACCTCGTTTTTTGAGGTCATGGCAATCTCATGAGTTTAATCTTTTTTATTCCTCTCTTTTTAAATAAAGGGGGAGGTTGGTTCCTATAAATATATTTTCATTGTCATCTGATGCTGCTAAGTGGCATGAAGGTCTATCCTGAAAATACTGGAATGATTAAAAAATGGAGTCATCCTGAGGCTTCGTATTAAGAAGCCGTGAGGATCTCATCCTTAAATCTTTTTCTCCCCCTCGCCCCCCCTCTCAGTTTTTTTCATCCTCATCATCATATTACTGCCTCTAATTGTTATGTTATAATTTTTCTACCTGTTGATTGAAAGGAGGGAAAGTGAAATCTTTATTGGGAATGGATTAGCCTCAATTTTGGTTTCACAGTTTAAAAAGGATAAAATTTCAAAGATATAAAAAGATGTTTTAATCGTTTTTTAATTTTGTTTAAAGGAGGTTTTTATTATTATGAAAAAATGGATGATGTGGGG
>DPKX01000200.1:2535-3601 GCA_003542295.1 Candidatus Atribacter hydrocarboniphilus | reverse complement strand
CCTGAAAATACTATCAAATGAATTCTTTAATCCGTCATCCTGAGCGGTGCTTTCCCGCGTGAGGATCTCATCTTTTATATGTCTTTGTTTTAAAAGTCTTTGTTTTAAAATACTTTAAAGAATGAGATTCTCGCGTCGCACAATACGCTCCTCAGAATGACAAAATGGGTGGATGAGATTGCTACTTCGTCTGACCAAAAAACGGTTGGCCTCCTCGTAATGGCAGTTTTGAGAAAAATATTTTTCATTATCATCTCATACCGTGAAGCAGTATAAAGGTCTTTTTTCCAGAAAGAGTTATGGAAAGAGAGGAACAATTTCCAAATTTATCAGATCACGCCATTCAAGAGGGGAATGGATTATTGAACATTTCCAATAATTTTATTGGATCTCTTATTCAGAAATTTTTCAAAATAGGTTAAACTATACCTTGAGTTGGAGATAAAAAAATAGGGGTGCTTTATCAAAGCACCCCTATTTTAAACTAACTTGTCAGACGGTTTGGTTAATCAAAGCCGGCAGCTTAAAAAATGAGAAAAAAATAGGGAAGGTATCGTTTTAAAACACTTGGTGAAGAAATGAAATCAAAGTTTGGCTCATTGCTCAAAGATGAACTGAAGAACTCCATGGGGAGCATTATTCTGCTCCTTGCGTTGGTTATTGTCTGGGATCTTTTTCTCTATACCCGAAGGGATATTTGGGATGTTACCCTGGTCTTTATTTTAAGTTTTCTTCCCATTATTTTCCTTCCTTTTTATGCCTTGGTGAGCGGATTTTATTTGCTTCGAGAAGAATGGCGGAAGAAAACCATTGCGCGTCTCCTTTCGCTGCCAGTGAAAGGAATTACCCTGACCAGTGTCAAACTTCTTATCATATGGATAGAAACAGTTATTTTTATAGTGGTAATTTTTATCGGAGTCATCACCTTTAGTAAAATTGCCCTTTTAGAGCCCATTCCGAATCAAGTTTTGTGGCAGCTCGGGATACTTTTATCGGTAATATCAATTTTAGTAGCAATTTTAAGCCAATTTGCCTATCTGGTTGGTCGAGTGTTTCGTCACGGAGG
>DPKX01000200.1:0-2480 GCA_003542295.1 Candidatus Atribacter hydrocarboniphilus | reverse complement strand
TTCCCAACTTGCAGTTAAATGGCTGGTTTCTTTCTGGAATTTGGCAGTATTTAGGAGATGTTACTGCTCTTCAAACCATCTATATTCACGGACCAACCGCAACGGCGTTCTTTTTGAGTTTTTTCCTCCTTTTTCTTTTCGGTTCCTGGATCTTAGAAAAATATACCGTCATGCCGGTAGGAGAGTAAAACATGAGAGCGAGTAGAGTGTTACTGCTGGTATTAATCTTACTGACATTGCTTTTTGTCTTTGACTATTCACGAGGCGGAATTTTTAAAATTGGAACTCAAATAAGCCAGCTCATTATCCTTCCGGCACCAGTTGGGAATATCCCAACCTTAGATGATCAATGGTTTGGGGAGTAAAAATCTGGGGTCAGGTCTTGATTCTTGAATTTTATAAAAAATATGGACGTAGCTTGAGGAAAACGAACTCGGTAATTTTGCTTTTGAACCGCCGTCTAAAAGGGGAGAGTCAATTTTATCCGTAAGCGCCTCTTTATCCTCTCAAAATTGCATGATAGACTCCACAAGATCGTTGATTGAAAAAAAGAGAACATAAGGAATTACCTTCTTTTATAAAAAGGGGGAAAATTCGAGAATCAAGGTCTGAACCTCGCTGCTCAACAAATGGCGAAGAAATGTAAATTATGTGGATCGAATCTCCTAAAATTTTGGATAACGTTTATTCCAGTTCGGACCTTCGTACCATAAAAAATCACCTGAGCTCCCCAAAAAAGTTGCGTGAAAAAAATTTCATCGAGAAGGAATAACCGATATCATCCACTGGTTGATTAAAATCAAACATCATTTCTCAAGAAATGATCGTAGGAGTCAAAAAAGGATCTTTGGCATTGGTTATGAAAATTACGAACTTGATTTGAAAGATACTTTCATAACCAAAGGAGAGTTCAGTAACAATGAGAAAGGCTTTTTTGGTTTTCCTATTTATCCAGATTCCCATTCTCATCTTGACTTTCACTGCTGGTTCCTGGCAAATTGGAGAGGAGGCTCCTCCTTTTTTTATTGAATCGGGTGACGGAAAAAAATTAAATTTAGAAATTATATACGGTAACCTAAGCCTGATTTTTTATGAGGATCGATCTGCAGTCGAAAAAAATAACGACATAAAACACCAACTCTCTCAATTTAGAGAAAACAATTTATCTCTCCTTCAAAATTTTCAAATCATCCAAGTTGTTGATGCTTCAAGTGCTAATTTCTTGACCAAAACCATATGGAAGAGAAAACTCCTGCAAAATTCCCGAAAAAACAATATAGTTATCTATGCCGATTGGACCGGAGATATGCTGCGGGATTACCATTTGAAAAATAAAGAATCGAATCTCATCTTCATTGATCAAGCTGGGATAATTCGCTATCTTTTCTTTGGGAAAGTCAATGACCAGGAGCTAAAAATCCTAGAGGATCTTTTATTGAGCATTGGGCGTGAATCATTATAAACATCAATTAACCGTCTTTTTCTTGCACATTTCCCAAGAGTGACCTTATTTTTCCCAATACATCTCTAGGATCTACCAGCCGAATTACTGATTATACCTTTGGAAATAACTGCTTTGCTAAGTTTGAGGAATTATTAATCCTGGTACAAGAAACTCGGCTTTTCATTCATTGCTCATTCTCTATTTTTTTTAAGAATGCCAGGGTGAAGGGGATAAGTATGAATCCCATCTCCCTATAATCAAATTGAATCTTCCTCAATCTAAAAAAATCCCTATCTTTCCAAACTTACAATAATGATCTGGAAATAAAGAGGTTATTAGGCATTACCTACTTTTGTGAAGAGGAGGAAAATTTAAGAATCAAGACCTGAACCCAGCTGACAGCTAAACAAAGATTAACTCAACTGCCCACCTGGTAAATAATCGGTCGATAGCAAGGGGGAGGGATGGGTAAATCTTCAGAAAGAGCAGCTTCGATCCAGGCTTTTTTAGCAATTTGAACTTCATGGAGAGCTTCCTCTGGTGTAAGACCAAAAGCCGAACATCCTTTTAAGTCAGGAATATCGGCAATGTACCCCTGATCCTCCTCGCTCCAAAAAATATTCACATGATAGTCCATTATTCGGTTTCCCCCAAACGGAGATTATATTTCTCAACAATTTTTAAAAGTTGTTTAACTTGATACGGTTTCGCCATACCACTGACATTTTGAAAGTTTAATAGTTCTCTGGTCTGGTGATGGATAAAAATATGATGACTTCCTTTTACCCTCGATAACTTAAAACCAAAGGCTTCAGCCAAACTAATTATTTCAGAAAAACGTATATTGTCTGGATTGGAAATGGCTTTTTGTAAAAGTCGTTAGCTTTTTATGATTAATATTCATTACTAACATTCGGGTTGCTATTAATTTTAGATGAACTATCGAGGTGACTGCAACATGATAGCAACCTGTGAAGTGAGATAAAAACATTCAAAACAAAAGATGACAGGGTAGAATGCGATAGTTTTCATCTTC
>DPKX01000296.1 GCA_003542295.1 Candidatus Atribacter hydrocarboniphilus | reverse complement strand
TGGATTTCAGAAGTTGATCCTTTAGTGGCAGTTATTAAAGCTACCTTACCCTGGCCCTTTAAAACTCGATGTAATTCATCAGCGCATTGCCGCCCCGCATCACGAGGAGACAAGCCCGAAAAACTATCCATATAGGGATATGCTTCAAAATCTGGTTCGTCCATAGTGAGCAAGAGAGGAATGCCGGCTGCTTTGATTTTTTTGTAGGTTTCGATCATGGGGAGAGAATCCAGAGCAAAATTCATGATCAAATCCACTTTTTGGGCGATAAAGTTTTCCAAGCCATCGGCCAAGGCTTGATAATCTCCTTTGGCGTCAAAGAAGATTACTTCATAATCAGGGTATTTTTTCAGCTCTTCAACAAATAACGGTTGATAAGCAACCATAAATGGGAAACTCCAACTAATACAGGCATAACCAACCTTAAACTTTTTTTCCTGGGCGAATACTCCCGAGGCACAACTTAGAACCAAAACACCGATTAATACTAAAAGAATAACTTTTTTCATTTTTTTTCCTCCTTAAGTATTATATTAGTTTAACAAAGAAGCATACTAACCTTTGCAAAAAGCTGATTCATTTAATTTAAATCAAAAACACCTCCTTTTTCATTTATAAAGTTGTTTCTTTTTTTTGAGTTATCCTGCTGCTAATAAGAGTGAGAATTAATATGCTTCCAACAATCATATCCTGAAAATAAGCTGGTAATAGCAAAAGGTTCATCCCTTTGGTTAAAATTCCCAAAATCATAACCCCCCAAAAGGTTTTAACTGTATCTCCCCGTCCTCCACCGAGGGCAGTTCCACCGATCAAAACCGAAGTAATGGCTACAATAGCTGCTTCCTGGCCATAAATGGGACCAGCTGCCAAGAGACGGGAACTCAATATGATTCCTCCTAAGCTGGATAATAAGCCACTCAAAACAAAAACCAGGATTTGTATTTCCTCAACATTAATTCCAGCATAGTGAGCAGCTAGATGGTTACCACCCACAGCATAAATGTTGAGACCAAAACGAGTTTTTTTAAGAAGAATTTGAAATAAGATCACCAAGAAGAAGAAAACCATAACAGTATAGGGAATACTCAAAAGCCCCTCGTTTCCGAATTTACGAAGAAATTGATTATCAAAATGCCTAGGTCCATCGGAAATCAACAAGGATAATCCTCCCACGATAAATGTGGTTGCCAGTGTCGCTATAAGAGAGTTCATCTTTAATCGTGAAACCGACCAACCATTGATAAACCCAATTAAACCACCCCATCCTAAAGCAGCAAGAATAGCAATGGGTAATCCATAAGGAAGAAGTTTTGCCATAATAAGTCCAGAGGATGCCAATACTGCTCCACAGGAAAGATCCAATTCTCCTATCAATATTACCAAGGTCATACCCACCGAGATAACTCCATTGGTTGGTATTAACTGGAGAAGCGCTTTTATCGTCCCTACGGAACGAAAATCAGGAGATAATATGAAAAATACCAATAATAATCCCAAAAAAATAATCCAAACATCAAATTTCTTTCCCAAAGTTGATCGCTCTCTACTCATATAATTTCCTTCGAACCCAAACATCAGCTGCCACTGCGATAAAAAGCACGAAACCCTTTAAGATCTGTTGCCAGGCAAAAGGTAAACCTAAAAGTATCATACTATTGTTGATAAAACCCAATAGGAGCAACCCAGAAATGGTATTTAAAAGAGTACCTCGGCCTCCTAATAAACTAATTCCACCAACTGCACAAGCAGTGATGGCATCATAGTCATAATGCCAAGCTAATTCTGGTAAAAGGTGGGAAACTTGGCTTCCTAAAAGAATTCCGGCAATTCCTGCTAAGAGAGCATTGATCACGTAACTGCTGAATTTAAGTCGTTCCACTTTTAAACCTGAGTAAGCACTTACTATTTCACTATTCCCAACTAAGATAAGCTTTCGTCCGTAAAGAGTAAACTGTAGGATAAACCAACATATTAAGGCAATAACAATAAGAAATACAGTTTGAACCGGTAACCAACGAGTAATACGTCCCAATCCTAAGTATTCAAGAATTGGACTCTGAGCTGTTGCACCGACCGTCATCCCGGCAGTAGAAATAAAAATTATACCAGCAATAATATTCCTTAATCCCAAGGTCACCACAAAAGGATTTAAATGGCAGTAACCGATCAAAGCTCCATTAAAAATTCCAAACAATCCGGCAATTCCAACCACAAATAAAGAATAAAGAAAAACGCCCCCCACGGTTCCTGGATTGAAACTAATTATAAGAATTGCTGAATAGAGCAAAATGGCTCCCTGGCTAAAATCGAATCCTCCGGACAGAAAAACAAAGGTGAGACCGAAAGCAAGAATGGAGACGGTGGTTAAATTTTTAATAACCGTAACAATATTGCGAACCGATAAAAAAGTTGGGGAAATAAAAGACATGATAATAAATAAAAGAATGATTGCCAGCCAAATAATTATTTCGGAAAGCGATGCTCGGTCAATTCTTCCTTCAACTTTGGAGGTAACACGCGGTAATGGTTCTTTCATTAATCTCTTCACCCCTAAATTCCTTGATTAACATTCCGTCTTTCATGACTAAAATTCGATCGGAAAGGAGGCAAATTTCTTCAATTTCTGATGAGATAAGGATGATTGAGGTTTCACTGGTATTTACTAAATTTAAAATAA
>DPKX01000167.1 GCA_003542295.1 Candidatus Atribacter hydrocarboniphilus | reverse complement strand
GTTATTATGATGAACTATTGTAATACAATGCCACCTTCCCTCGATTTGAATAATCTTTGAAAAGGTGGCATTATCGTTCATTTTGAGATATTATTTTATACTTTCACTTTTTTACCGAGTTCTCCTCCAGGCGTTCCAATACGGATTCCCGAGTTCATCTCGAAGCTGCAGAATATGTCCATCTTTTTCCACTTCAGTAGCGAGAACAATTGGAACATCTTTCATTTGAGTCATTGAACCAGTCACCTGAACCTCATCACCAGGATTGATGACATCTTCTTGAGATGCGATAAACCAAATTGGTCCGAGCATAACCGGAAGACTTTCGTTTTCTTCAGTGTAAAGGACCAGCTGTATTCCTTCAGTTACTCCTGGTTTGGGAATGACTTGTCTCACTTCAACCACCTGACCTGAGTAAGTATTAATGGAGTCAGGATCAAAGTATTCCGCAAAAGGATCAGTAGCTCAGCCGGTTTCGGTGGTATAACCTTGATATCTTCCGTAACCTCTCGTTCCGACCCAATAGGGAGTTAATCCGTAATAACCATATATTCCAGAACCCCATTCTCGATCTTTCATGTTCGGCCATTTACTTTTATCAAAACCAGGGGCTGTCTCTAATTTCGATTTGGAAACATTCAGAACAAATTCTCCTTCAATCGGAAGGGGAGCTAAAGATTCCCACGGAATAGCAAAATATTTATCACTGATTCCCAGCACACCGCCAAACGAGAGTACGGCATAAACAATTTTCCCTTCTTGGACGTCTATGACGATCTCTTCAATTTTCCCAAGGTCATCACCTTCTGGATTTCTTACTTTCGAGCCAATGATGTTCGATACCCGAAAAGCATAAATTTCATTGGCTTCTTCATCAAATTCTAATAAGGGTTCTTCACCATTTTCCTGCGCTAATGTTGGAAAGGTCAATAACCCAACCAATCCAATAACAATCAAGATCACGAAAAGTTTTCTCATGTAGAATCACTCCTTTCATGGATTTCTCGATCATTTACCTAAAGAATAGGTAAATACCAAACGGGATAAGATCTGAAAACTGAATAATAGCAATAGAGCATGAAAGGATTATAAGAACCCTGATTTCTTATTTGCTGGTGAACGAAAGTTAAAACACTGACGAATTTAAATACTGTAATTTGAGGATTAAGCGGTATAAAACATCTTACTATTAGATTATCTATTTCAATTCTTCCTGAAAGAATCAATCATATTTCACACTGTTATATTTATACCATAAGTGAATAATTATGTCAAATTATCTTGATCTTGTGCATTAATGATCAATGAAAAACGACTTCATCACGATGCTTCTCTATTAACTTCTTCGTATCTTTCCTTATGTTGTTGGTCGAGTTTCTTGAATTCGATATTTAAAAGTATCGCAGTTAAAATAAAAGAGAGTCCATCCGAGATCGGAATGGAAACAAAAATTCCAATTAACCCCATAAATCGAGGAAGAATAATCACTAGTGGTATTAAAATCAGCATTTGTCGGCTAAGACTCAAAAACATCGCTTCTTTGGCTTTCCCAACAGCAAAGAAATAACCGCTCCCTACCACTTGGAAACCAACCACTGGCAGCATAAGTTGAATAATGCGTAATGCCTTCACTCCCATGGAAATGAGTTCTTGATCGGTTTTATTAAAAAGCATAATAAATCCTTGGGGAAAGGCCATAATTAAAACAAAACCAACGATAACCACACCAGTAGCAGCAAGAGAAGCGATTTTGACCGTTTCTTTTACCCGATCAAATTGCTGAGCCCCGTAATTATATCCAACTATGGGTTGAGCTCCATGATTGATGCCAAAAAGAGGCATGAGGAGTAACATGTTGATGCTATGGATAATCCCCATTACCGAAATCGCTGTATCGCCACCATAAATAAGCAAACTGTTATTGAGAATGACAAAAAGGAGGGTTGCTCCCATTTGTAATACAAAAGGCGCAATTCCGATAGTAAATATTCTTTTTACAATCTGTATTTTAAGTTTCAAATACTTGAAATGAAACCGAAGTGTACTTTTTCTAATTAAAAAGTATCTAACTACCCAAATGGCTGAAACTAATTGGGATAATATGGTGGCAATTGCTGCGCCCTGAATTCCCCAGCCAAATCCAAATATAAAAATTGGATCCAGTATAACATTGGTAATCGCACCAACAAGCATGGTCGCCATCGCAATCCGAGGATTTCCCTCAGCACGAATGAGGTTATTCAAGCCGAATCCAATTCCCATAAATATCCCACCAATAAGGATGATTCGTAAATAATCCATAGCGTAGGGAAGAGTGGTTTCACTGGCACCCGAAATAATCAAGATCGGTCTGAGTAAAATTAAACCAAAAAATGTTAAACTTATTGAAACAACAATAAGTAAGATTAAAGCATTTCCCAGTACCTGTTCGGCTTCGTCTTTTTTTCTTTCTCCTAACCGAATCGAAACCAAAGCCGTTGAACCCAAACCCACCAGCATTCCAAACGACATCATGAGCATCATATAGGGATAACTCACGGCGATGCCAGCAATACCAAGGGAACCAACACCCTGACCTACAAAGATACGATCAACAACGTTATAGAGGGCATTAACCAACATTCCAACAATCGCCGGAATGGAAAATCGCCAAAGCAAGGTTGTTATCTTGGTATCGCGGAGCTGGGCAGAGTGATCCATTGTAAGAATTGCTTCCTTTCATTGAATAAAACGTATTATGCTTTACTTTATTGTTTATACACAAAAAGAAATTTAATAAATAAACTCTTGCCTAGAAAACACTGAAGTTGGAATAATATCAGATTAACGCGTTAAATACAAGTATAAAATATTTTTATAAAGCGATATACGGGAGTTACAGCAATAAGAAAGGATGGAGAGTTATGATGAAAATAATTTTATCTTGGATATCTTTGTTTTGGGTTTTTGCGATGTGGACCACGATAGTTTATGGAATGCCGAGCTTCGAAGATGCTCTTCTCTCAATAGACAAAGGGCAAATACAACAAGCACTAGAAATAGCATACCAATTAGAAATGAATGAAGATTACGAAAACGCGTTGACCATATTGGACGTTCTTTTAGAAAAATACTCTCACAACCGGGAACGAGTGAATATAATGATTGAAAAAGCCGCGATATATGAAAAACAGCGAATATTTGAAGAAGCAATCGATCAGTACCGCACTATTACAGACCTTGACCCTTCTACCTACGAAGATCATCCATACTTTTCTTATGCTGATTTTTCTCGACTCCGAATTGATTACCTCACCTCAGAACCAACTTGGAGTCGCCCATCTCGAGAAGAGCTTCTTAGTGAGTTAACCTGCGCTTTTTCATTTCGGAATCTCGAACACGTTTCATCACTCCTGAAAAAGGGAGATTGTTATATCGGGTCAATGTACAGTGAACCATTTTTAACCGATCCTGAAAGCCTTTTTCTATACTTAAAAAGCTCGTTTAATAACTCAAATTGGAAAGTAAACAAACCAGTCGAAATCTGGGAAAATCAGTGGGCGATAGAAATCACCAATTGGACAGATTCACACTGGCCTGATCATGATCTCCTATACCTCATTGTTAAAGTGGGTTTATTTGGTTGGGAATGGGGAGAGATTATTTTTTCTAAATCGGTATGGAATGGTGAATAATTCTGGTATTAAATCGAATCTCTCTCAATCTTTTTTTAGATAAATAAAGAAAAAATAATGAAAAAAACTGAAAAATATGAAATCCTCATGCGGAAAAGCACCGCTCAGGATGACGCAAAATAATAATTCCTTCTCCCACAAATGGGGGTATTTTTCCATCGTGAATTTTTCTTTTCTTAATTTTTCTTCTTACGTCGTAGACGGCCGGGAGAAGGCCAAGATGAGGGTGAAACTTAGGATCCAGATCCAAGTTTAGTGTTTTGAAATGAAGCTTGAGAGAGGCATACAAGCTTCCCCCTCACCTTAACCCTCTCCCCACCATGGGAGAGGAAAAAAATATTCAAAGTTGAGAATAATTACGAGTTGATCATTTTTATAAATCATAGCTTTTTATACTCTTTAAAACCTTCGGCTACGTCTTCGTAGTCAACGATAAAATCAAGAATGGCTGATTGACCTGATTCGTTGGCTTTCAATGCTCTTTTTAGAACATCGTGGATATCTTCAGGTTTTTCAACTCTTTCGCCATAACACCGGTAGGAATGAGCCATCTGTACAAAATCTGGCTGGACAGTAAAATCAGTGGCAATATAACGCTCGCCTAAATCTTTTTGTCCCAGTTTGGTCCAACCTAAACTAAAGCTGTTTAGGATCACCCAGGTTATTGGAGCATTATATTGGACAGCGGTTGGCACATCCTGATTATACATTTGGAAAGCACCGTCTCCAGTGACACAGACCACCTTTTTTTCTGGATTGGCAAGTTTTACTCCTACGGCTCCGGATACCCCTGAACCCATACAGGTTTGCTCTCCGGGAGCGACATTGCCGTTTCGATCGAGAACGCGATAGTAAGGGCTATAATAGGTCCAAAGGTCCTGACTGCCGTTCTCGTGAACCATGATGGTATTTCTCCCAAATACCTGATTGATTTCATAGACAACTCTTTTACTTTTAATTGGAACTTGATTACTCTTTTGGCACTCCTCGAAAACTTGGGTTTCATAATTCTGCTTCATTTTTGAGTAATTTTCTTTTCTTCTTTCCCACTCTGGTGAATCAGTACTTTTCATGCTTTCTAAAATTGAAGCTAAAACAGTCTTGGCATCTCCTAAAATTGGGACATCAGGAATCCAGTTACGACTTATTTCAAATGATTCAATATCAATTTGAATAAATTTTGCATTTTTAGGGAAGAGTTTCCAGATACCGGTTTGGAATTCTTCATTCCGAGAACCAACCGTGATCAGAAGATCAGCTTTAGGAAATATTTGTAAACCTAATTGATTCCGATACAAACCGACTTGTCCAAAATAGAGCGGATGGTCTTCTTCAATAATGCCTCGACCTGAAGGCGTGGTCATGATTGGCATTCCCAGCCGTTCAGCAAGTGCTTTTAGTTCATCATGAGCACCTGAGCTTCGAGCTCCTCCGCCGGCAATGATAAAGGGATTTTCACTATGCTTGAGGAGATTGGCTGCTTGAGTGATTTGCTTAAGGTCTCCAGCAGTTCGAAGAGAACGGATAGCAGGAATATAGTCAGGAATTTCAGCTTGGCTTCGCCCAACTTCCACTGGGATTTCGATAAATATAGGACCAGGCTGTCCGTTGGTGGCGAGAGAAAATGCTCGATGAAGAACCCAGGGAATTTTTTCTACGTAAGGAACTCGAACCGCCCACTTGGTGACCGGGGTCATAATTCCTACTTGATTGGTTTCTTGGAAAGCTCCTTTTCCCTCTATATGACCATC
>DPKX01000057.1 GCA_003542295.1 Candidatus Atribacter hydrocarboniphilus | reverse complement strand
ATTCCCAGTTATCCTCAACAAAGCGGATATCGTGTTCAGCAGGATTAATGCCTAACTCATATAAGCTGTTGAGATAAATATCCTGGATATCGGATGGTGATGGCTTGATAATCACCTGATATTGATAGTGCTGGTAAAGACGGTTAGGATTTTCTCCATAACGTCCATCGGCTGGCCGTCGTGAAGGCTCGCAATAAGCCACACCCCAGGGTTCTGGTCCAATCACCCTGAGAAAGGTTGCCGGGTTCATGGTTCCGGCACCAACTTCAATATCATATGGTTGTTGTATAATGCAGCCGTTTTTTTTCCAAAATTGACTGAGGGTTAAAATTATATCTTGAAAGTATATGGTATCATCACCTACCCCAAAACACACCAAGGAATTAATATATCAGTTGCCATTATGGGTGTCAACTTGCTTCTTGAAAACGCTCGAGAAATATTTTCCATTCGGTAATCTTCTTTCCAACATGATAAGTGAGATACTCAGATACCAGTCGATCAAGATAGGCAAACTGGTTTTCTCTCAGTTGAATCGATAAACACGAGGCACAGGAAAAAGTCATTAACTTCGCCAAGAGAGTCATCATATCCGGAGGTAAATAATGAATATCGGCTATCGAAGAGAAACATTTTTCACAAATCATTCCACCTGATGCAACACTCCATCCTTGAGGAATTTTTTTAAAAGGCTTCCCACAAACCGCACAAGATCGTATCCGAGGCAAAAAACCCAAAAAACGAATTAAGTCGATACGAAATTTTAAGGCTAAAATATAAAAGTTCTCACACTTCGTAGATAAATCAAGATAAAAAAGAACGGTTTCAAAAATCCTTTCGTCGGACTCTTCCGGTTCATAACAACGATCAATTGCAAATAAAAGATAATTGGCAAAAACCCACTGATTGGTTTTCTTGCCGATTTCTCGATAACAATCCACAATTTCCGCTTGAGAAAGAACCGGCATTCCTCGACCATCATAAAACATAAAATTCGAAATTGCCGGGCAATCAAGAGCCGGACCAAATCGGTTTCCAACCTTCCTAGCTCCTTTGGCAATAACGTTAATCTTCCCCTTTTTTCGAGTAAAGAGGGTGACAATTCTATCTAATTCACCAAAATTTATACTTTTTAAAACAATTCCCTGATCTTTCCAGTAACGACCAGTTTTCATCATCGGATTGTATAACCCCATCTTCTTAGGACAGCGGGTTTTTTTCTCCAATTCAGCTGAGTTTTAACCCATAGATCCAAAAACACTTTTTCCCCAAAAAATTCCTCCAAGTCTTTTCTGGCATCTGAACCAATTCTTTTAATCATGCTTCCCTTCCCTCCGATTATAATTTTACGGTGGGAATCCTTTTCAACATAAATTATAGCCCGTATAGAGACCAAATTCTCCTTCTCTTTAAATTCTTCAACCCGTACTTCCACCCCATAAGGAACTTCTTGATGAATATGATGCCAAACTTTTTCACGAATCATTTCCCCAACAATATCTCTTTCATAGACATCAGATATTTGTTCCTCATCAAAATAGGGTGGACTGATGGGAAGAAGGTCGCGGATTTTTTGGATTAATTGTTCCAGTCCGACACCTGTCAAAGCTGAAACCTCAAGAATATCGTGAAAAGAAAAAAGTTGAGAAAATTCATGAATGGTTCTTTGAATTGTTCCCTTTTTAAATAAATCAATTTTATTCACGACTAATAGGACCGGATGGGGATAATCTCGGATCTCTTTTAGATAGATTTCGTCAGTATCGACCGAAACACCAGGGGTGGTTAAATAGAGTAGACAATCGGCATCGAGAAGCGAACTTTTCCATTGATTGGAAAGGAATTTGCCAAGAGGGTCAACCGGGACATGAAGCCCAGGGGTATCGATAAAAACAATTTGACAATCGGAGTGATTTAAAATTCCTTTTATATTTTTTCGCGTGGTTTGAGGCTTATCACTGACAATGGTAATTTTATATTTTAAAATGCTGTTGAGGAGGGTGGATTTCCCGACATTTGGTCTACCCCAAATGGTTACAAAACCTGAACGAAAGCTAGCCCGATCTTCCATGGCTTATCAACCTTTTCCAGGATTGAACTGAAAAGGATTGGGGAGGAGTTCATCTAAAGCGTAAACCTGATAATCTCCCTCCTGTCGGGCAGCTAAGATTTCAAGATGAGGCGCAAACTCATACAAAACTTGCCGACAGGCACCACAAGGAAGACAATAATCTTGGCCGGATGAAATGACTGCCAATCGAGTGAAGGTAGCATGCCCCATAGAAACTGCTTTAAAAAGAGCGACCCTTTCGGCACAAACCGACAACCCCAGAGAAGCGTTTTCGATGTTTCCTCCCTGAATCACTTTACCATCACAGGTTTCCAAAGCCGCACCGACTGGAAAGAGCGAATAAGGAGCATAGGCATAATGTTGTGCTTTTTGGGCTGATGTTACTAACTGCTCACGTTTTTCAGTAATAAGAAATTGTTCAAGTATATTATTTTGTCTGGTTTCCATGATTCGTTTTTTATCCGCGTCACTGTCATCGTAACCTAATAAATGTAAAAGACCGTGTATGAGGAGAAGCTTTTGTTCATTTTCATATTTAGTCCCATAGGTATGAGCATATTCTCTTGCCTTTTCCGGACAAATAATAATCTCTCCCCATACTTCATCGGGTTCTTCCGTTCCATAAAAAAAAGATATGACATCGGTATCGATATTCTGATGAAAAAATTCCTTTTTCAGTGCTCGTATTTCATCAAGACTTATAAAGGCGATACTCAACTTTCCGGGAATTTCTCGATTCTCTACTGTACAAACATTGTTGACAATTTTTTCTAATACTGAGCGGGATAGCGTGCTTTCTTTTGATGAACGATTCACGACAACAGTAGTCATTATCGACTCCTTTTAATCTATCGATAGATATAATATGCCTTTACTTATTCTATTTCCTTCTCGCTTGATGGGAGAAGATCAAGATGATTTTATTTTTTACTTATTTCTGTTTTTCAAGATAGACTCTGATGGCACTTACCTGGCGCCAGGTGTGAATGAAAATACCTATATAAAACCGTCATTGTAAGGAAACCAACCGTTCTTTGGTTAAACAACGTAGCAATTTCATCCGTCCACTCTGTCATATTTTTATTATTCCAGTATTATCAAAAATAGAAATTAATCTCCCTTGCTGCCCTTGTCCTCTCCATTCACGGTATTTTCCGGATAAGGAATCCTGGCATGAAACATCCCGCTTAATATCATTACAAAAGCATCAGAAATTTTATGAATATCCCTCATGGTAAGCGGCGTATCATCCAATTGCCCATCTTTAAGATAATTTTGAATTATTCCATTTACTATTGCTTCCAAGCGACTGGAATTAAGATTATTTGCGCTCCGAATAGCAGCCTCAACGCTATCAGCTAAAAAAATGAGAACTTCTTCCTGGGTTTTGGGAAGAGGTCCTGGATAACGAAACTCGGTATCGGTTACGTCGTCTTTCTTCTGTTTGATTGCCTTATCATAAAAATACCTCATTACGGTATTCCCATGGTGGCTTTGAATAATATTTTGAATCTCAACTGGTAAATGGTATTTCCGAGCTATTTCCAAACCATCTTTAAGGTGGTTTTGAATGACCAGCGTACTCAGATGGGGGGAAAGGCGGTTATGGATATTTTCATTAATCTGATTTTCGATAAAAAAATAGGGTCGCTTAATTTTACCAATATCATGGTAATAGGCTCCAGCTCGAGCCAATAGTGGATTGGCTCCAATAGCATCGGCAGCAGCTTCAGCAAGATTAGCCATCATAAGGCTATGACTATAAGTACCAGGGGCCTCCATCATTAAGCGCTTAAGCAATGGATGAGTGGGATTAACTAATTCCAAAAGACGAAAATCAGTGGCGACATGGAAGGTGGTCTCAAACAAAGATATCCCACCTAACGCTGCAGTCGAGGCTATGATGGCTCCTCCAAATCCATAAACAGAATTAACGAGAAATTCTGTAGGAGTATTTCCCTCTTGTAAACCAAATATTATCACCATCATTATGTTTGCCAGGGCTATCCAAAAACCGGTTTTTACCAAATCGCGACGTTTAATCGTTTTATCCAATAAAAACAGCGGTAAAAAGAGATTCATAAAGATATAGAAGCTCCTCATAAAATCAGCCCGTTCCCCCCACATTAAAAGGGGAAAAAGAATGAGCGACTCGCATAAAGCCAGGTTCCTTCCCATCAAAGTATAGAGAATAAATGGAACTGCAGCCAATAATATCAAATACCAGGAAAAGCGGAGAGATAAAGCATTGAGAGCAATAACTCCAATTGCTGTTAGGATTCGAATTAATAGAAGTGAATTCCTCTGGATGATTTCAGTAGCAAATTTCTTGATAAAAGAATATTCAAAAACTAAAGTAAAAATAATCAGAATTCCTAGGGCTACTAATAAGTAAGATTCATATTGCTCGCTAACTAATCCCAAAGCACGTAGGCCTTCTAAGTCTGCATGAGTAACAGCGGTTCCTTTTTTGACTAAAATTTGACCTTTTTGAATATATCGTTTGACCGGTTCGATATTTTTTATAACTTGTTCCCGCTGTTTCTCGGTTTCAGTTATATCTATTCTGGCATTTGGTTTCAAAAAACGGGAGGTTAATAAATTCAAGACTCGAATTTCATCGATCTCTAAATTCATTCTTTCATAGGCTGAATAACTCTCTAATATTTTTTGCTCAACTTCTCCTTCACGTATGGGTTGACCGAGGTTTTTCTCCATATTTAATAAAAAAACCTCTTTTATCCTGTCATACTTTTCTTGAGGCGTTGCAACAAACCACTCGAAAACTCCAGGAGTAATTTTCCACTTTCGAAAAAATTCCTCCTTCATTTCAAAAGAAAGTGACTGAGTAGAAACGGTGTCGCGAATGGCTTCCAATTCTTTAAAAAAGGTTGTGTATTCTTTTTTTAGGTCCTGGGTAATGCCTTCATCAATTCGAAAAATTGGTACTAACTCGGCCAGTAAAGTGTCTTTTCGTTCTTCAGTCGCTTTAACGTCAACAATTTCAATGGTTTTTCTGGCAAAGATATCTCTCGGTGCAATTTGGCCTTCGCTGAGAACTACACCCCCCATTGAATAGGAGATCCAGAGGACGAAAAATAAACCCAGTCCATACAAGGGATAATTCCAAAATTGGAAAGTCAGAATTGCTTGGAGACGAATAAAAACAGGAGAAAAAAAATCAAGTGCTTTTTTCTTGAGTTGGAAGGTTCTTTTCGAATTTTTCATAGGCCTGGATGATCTTCTGGACAAGTTGATGTCGTACCACATCCTTCTCGGTTAAATAGATAAACTCGACACCAGAAACATCGGCGAGTATTTTCTGTATTATCATGAGACCGGAATTTTTTCCAGATGGGAGGTCAACTTGAGTTATATCCCCGGTAACTACCACTTTTGAGCCGAAACCCATACGAGTTAAAAACATTTTCATTTGTTCCGGTGTAGTGTTTTGAGCTTCATCAAGAACAATAAAAGAATCATTTAAAGTTCTCCCTCTCATATAGGCTAATGGAGCCACTTCTATAATATCTTTTTCAATATATTTTTGAAAACGTTCGGGAGAAAGCATTTCATATAAAGCATCATAAAGCGGACGAAGATAGGGTTCGATTTTTTCTCGGAGGTCACCAGGAAGGTATCCCAGGCTTTCACCGGCTTCGACCGCCGGCCTTACTAAAACAATCCGGCTAACCTCTTTTTTTTGAAGAGCAGCGCAGGCCATCGCCATGGCTAAATAGGTTTTACCAGTTCCCGCTGGTCCAATACAAAAAATGAGTTCATTTTCTTTCACCGCACGGACATAGTTCACCTGCCCAGCGGTTCGGGGATGAATGATTTTATGGTAAGCAGTGGTGATAATTCCCTGGCTATAATTTTTCTTCCACCAGATTTCTCTACCTTCCTTAATGGTAGCTGCCATTTTTTGGATATCATCACCAGTCAAATCATGTCCTTCTTTCAAAAAAGCCGCCAGCTCATCAAGAAAGGTCTTCACCTGTGTCAAACTGGTATCATCATTCTTTTCCCCAACTATAAGGGACTCTGGTGTTAAATCGATATTAACTTGAAATATCTCTTCGATTAATCGAAGATTTTTATCTAAATATCCAAAAAGTTTCTTTATATCTGAAATCTCAAAACAATCAAGACGATATTCAATTTGTTTGTGCTTCGCATTTATAGACAAATAAGCTTATCATCCCTCATTCAACTTTTGTTTAACAATAACCGATACCTGGGAACCATCTGCTCGATTGGCTGCCCTGGACATAACCTCTTTCATAATTAAGCCAAAGGATTTCTTATCTGACAGAGCCACTATTACCTCATCAACCGAAGATTCAATCTCCTCGACGGTTAATTGAGGTGGTATAAATTCCTGGAGGATAGACATTTCTAATTTTGCTTTTTGTATCAGTTCCGGCCGATTTCCTTTTTCAAAATACCCAATAGAATCCTCTAACTTTTTTACACCTCTTTTAAGCACCCGAACCAACTCATCCTCATTTAAAGGCTCACGTTTTTCGATTTCTTCATTTTTTATTTCGGCTAAAACCAGACGAATCGTATCAAGCCGGATGAAGTCTTTTTCTTTCATTGCTTTTTTCATTTCTTCAACCAGCCGTTCTTTGATCATCTTCTTTTTTTCCTCCGAGCTGCCGCTTGAGCCTTTTTTCTTTTCTTTTCACTGGGCTTCTCATAATGCTCTCGTTTTTTTATCTCGGAAATTATCCCATTTCTTTGACATTTTCTTTTAAAACGTCTTAATGCTTCATCAATGCTTTCGTTCTGGCTTACTTTTATTTCTGTCACCAAAATTCCTCCCTTTAAAATCCAAAGTAAAAAAATTATAGGATATTCACTATGGAGTGTCAATGAAACCTCGGAAAAGAAGGCTTCCGCCTGATTTGAAGTCTAAATGATTATCTAAAACTGAGTATATAAAAATTCGAGTTTTTAATAAACCCACGATTTATAATTTTTAATTTAAACAAAAAAACCGTTAGTTTGATATAACCTTACAATGATGATGAACCTTATTTGCTTCCTAAAAATAGGAAGGTAATGATATTATATATAATAAAGACATTATATCAGATTGGGGGTTTCAACCATGAACGAAGAAAAAAATCAACTCATGGATAATTCTCCACAACAACCGATTCCCGCCGGAACGGAGGCTATTGGCGAAATTAATATTGCACCGGATATTATTGCGACCCTTGCCGGCATAACTACAATGAAAATTGCCGGTATTACCGGTATGGCAGGTATTCCATCGGCTTCTTTGAGTACCATAATGGGAAAACGAGAAATCAACAAAGGGGTAAAGGTAGATATCAAAGAAAAAACCGTTAGCTTAGAAATTTCCGTGGTTATCGATATTGATACCGTCCTCATCGATGTAGCAAAAAATGTACAGCGGGAAGTGAAAAAAGTTATAGAAAACAAAACCGGAATGACTGTCAACAAAGTTGATGTCAATATCCGAGAGGTATCTTACAAAGAAAAGGACGAAGCTCCGGCGTAAAAAGCACTATTTATAGGTTTGCATCACAATCCTTGGCTGGAAATTATTAATTGCGAATCGAATTTTTTATATCTTGAAGTTTCTTGGCACCAATTCCTTTCACATTTATAAGGTCATCAACCGATTGAAAGGGACCATAGGTTTTTCGATATTCAATTATTCTCTGGGCGATTACCTCGCCAATTCCGGGAAGCCTTTTGAGTTCCTCAAGGGAGGCAGTGTTGATCTGAACAACCAAATCATTATCAGTTTCTTCAGACAATGGAATTTGTTCAGAAAAAGAAAATTGAAACCTATCAAGGTCACCTTGAATGGAATTCTGAGCTGGTATATTGATACGGAGTCCATCATGAACCGGTGCTGCTAAATTTAAACTTGAAATGTCAGCTTGAGGAGTGATTCCGCCAGAAAGCTCAATGAGCTGGTAAAGCCGGGTACCCTCTTCTACTTGATATACTCCCGGCTTGAGCACTTCACCGGCGATTTGGACAATATAGTTTTCTGGTCTCTTATCGCTCGAATCCGTACCCGTTGCCGAAACAGCCCGGGTTTTATAAAATAAAAAACCGGTACTCAACACCAATATTGACGATAGAACTACAAAAACGATTCTTTCTTGACGAGAGAATAACATTGTTCTTTTTTTGATTATAATAAATTTGAGATTCTAGATCTTATCCCTATATTTAAATAATTGAGTTAGTTTTATTCTATATTAAATATTTAGTTCACTATACATACAATAATTAATATTATAATCAATTATTTAAAAATGGAAATAGGGTTCTCTTCAAGAGAAATTTTTTATCGAACCACTAGATTCAATAACTTATCTTGAACAAAAATATGTTTAACCAGAACTTTTTGATCCATCCAAGTCTGAACTCTTTCATCTTTCATGGCGATTTGTAAAACATCTTTTTCATCAGTCCCAGCAGGTACGGTAACTTTACTTCTGACTTTACCGTTAATCTGAATAACAATTTCAACCTGATTTTCGACCAGTTTCTCTTCATCGTGAGTCATCCATTCTGAAACTGACAAAAAGGAAGTTTCTCCTAAGGCTCTCCAGAGTTCTTCGGTTAGATGAGGAACAAAGGGATTAAGCAATGATATCAGAGTTTTAGCCGCTTCAAATAAAATTTCCTTTTCTTGAGGATGAATCCCTTTTTCAGAAAAGACTCGCTGAGAATCGATAATTTCATTCAACAATTCCATTAGTGAACTGATCGCTGTATTAAAGTGGAAACGTTCACGAATATCAGTATCCACTTTTAAAATCGTCCGGTGGATCATTCGTTCCAAAGCTTTCATTCTCTCCTGATTAGGCTCTACCCGTTGGTCTTCTTCACACCGAATAACTTCAGTTATCGTTCTCCATACTCGGTTGAGAAAACGATGGGCTCCTTCAACACCCCGATCTGACCATTCCATATCCAGTTCCGGAGGACCAGCAAAAAGGATAAAGACCCGAATGGTATCAGCTCCATATTTTTGAATAATTTCTCGAGGACTTACCACATTTCCCTTTGATTTTGACATTTTAACTCCGCCCTTGGTAACCATTCCCTGGGCAAACAAATTAATAAAAGGTTCGGAAAAATTGATCATCCCCAGATCTCTCAATACTTTTATAAAAAAGCGTGAATAAAGAAGGTGTAAAATAGCATGTTCTACCCCACCAATATACTGATTGACTGGCATCCAATAATCAACATCTTTTCTTTCAAAAGGTTCTTGGTCGGTCCAAGGTGAACAATAGCGGAGAAAATACCAGGAAGAACACATGAAGGTATCCATGGTATC
>DPKX01000297.1 GCA_003542295.1 Candidatus Atribacter hydrocarboniphilus | reverse complement strand
ACCTCAATATTTAGCTTGGAATCTTGGCTGTTACATTATTTATTTTATACTATTTTTCTCAGTAGGTTTTTGCATTCTTAAGGCCTTAGGGGTGAATTCTCCCTATTTAAGAGTTATCAGCGCCCAAATTCCATTATACTATATATTTGGTTTTATTCCTACTCCGGGAGCTAGTGGTGGAGTAGAGCTCACAGTGACTTCGGTTTTTCTTCGTTTCGCTGGACCCCAAAGGGTAGGGATGTATATTTTATTATGGCGAATTGCTACATTTTATTTTCCCCTCTTTCTAGGAGGATATGTTTTTTTTCGAATCATTACCGGTATGAAAAAACCTGCGGTTGATAAATACTGTTCTCAATTACCAAGGGAAGAAAAGAACGATTAAGAATTTTAATTAGTGGGTATTTATTCTATAAAAAAGGAAAATAAGGTGAAAATTAAACCGACCTTTGAAAAGAATAAAATAACTAAAAGAGTCTGCTACTCAATTGTTATAAGTTTAGGAACGATGGTTTTCATTTTTTCATATTTTTCCTATCGAGAAACTACCGTGCCAGACTTGTCATTTAAAATAATACCCCTGATTGCCGGTGCGCTTTGCATGATAGGAGCCTGGACTTTTGATGCACTTAGAATTTTTATAACAGTTCGAGCTTGGGGGAAAGCTATACTTTTTCGTGATTCTCTCCGATCAGTTCTTTCGGCATATTTTATGTCTTCAATTACACCATTTATGATAGGCGGGAGTCCTACCCAAATGTATGTTCTTGGCCGTTCGGGGCTTACCTGGGGAGAAGCCGGAAGCCTGGTGGTAGTCTGCGGTATTCTCTATCAAGTCAGCCTCCTTCTTTTAATTGTTGTCTTTATTTTTCTCTTTGATATTCGAGTTGCCCTACAAGGCATTCTTCTTAAGCTGCTCTATACCTTTGCAACATTCTACTCGATCATCATGTTCTTGTTGTTTTACTTTCTATACCGTCCTCAAGTTCTGTACCGTCTCACCAATTGGGGGATTAACTTTGTAAAGCGATACTTCCGAAAGGCAAAGTTTTCTGAGGCAGCGGTTCGAGCCTGGGTTGAGGAATTTTTTGATGACTTCCGAAGAGGATTTTCGATTCTATTTCTTAAAAAACCTCAATATTTAGCTTGGAATCTTCTTTTTTATAATTTACGCTACATAGCAATATTTATGGTGGCTTTTTGGGTTTTATGGTCTCTGGGGATATTGGTACATCCAATTAAAGTTATCGGCATACAAATTCCGCTTAATTACATTTTTTCTTTAATACCTACACCTGGTTCCAGTGGTGGTGTTGAGGCATCAATTGCTTCGGTTTTTGTGCCCTATACAACAGCACAACGAATCGGAATATTTGTAATTTTATGGAGAATAATAACATTTTATTTTCCACTTATTGTAGGTGGGATTATTTTTTTTCAAACCGTATTGAAATCCAAGCCAACCATTTTACCCGAGACAAATAAGGCCAGCGAACGGTTTTAACACAATGAAAAACGACTAACGACAATCATCCAACTTTTATATTACTTTTAAGTTTACCCTTTTTCACCACAAAAGATTGATTTTAGATATTACAAAACTTGCTTTTTTCTTCATTATGGGGGGAAAATACCAGGTTGTGTGAAGGTAAGTATATGAATGAATAGCACAAAATTTTTCTGCAAAATAAAGACAGGCTTATAATTAAATCCGAAAATTACAAAGCGGTGAATTATGTGAAATCGTATCAAAACTTTCAAATTCTTCATTATTCCACAGTTGATTCGACAAATCAATTGGCTCGTCAATTTGCTGAGCAGGGAGAACCTAAAGAATTGTTGGTAGTGGCCGATCAACAAACCGCTGGGAGAGGCAGGGATGGAAAACGCTGGCTCTCGGTCCCCGGGGAGTGTTTAACTTTTTCTTTGTTGCTCAGGCCGGTGAATAAGAATCCCGAACATTGTCCACAACTTGCTTTAATTATTAGTTTAAGCTTGGCACAGGCCATGGAAAAACTGGGCTTTCATCCGCAACTTAAATGGCCTAACGATGTTTATTTGAATGAGAAAAAAATAGCCGGAATTTTACTAGAAAATGCTGTTCGATCTGATCGATTACAGTGGATAATTGCCGGTGTTGGTGTAAATTTAAACGTCAAAAAAGAGAACTTTCCTCAAAAACTTCGAGAAATAGCAACTTCTCTTTTCATAGAAGGGGAAAAAGAAATTGCTACCGATTTATTTCTGCAGGAATTTTTAACAATTTTTTCTTCTTGGTATTGTAATTGGATAAATAATAACAAAATACAACCCCTGCTTAAAGAGTACACTAAACGCTCCATGGTATTGGGACGTTTAGTAACCTATGAAAAACAGGGAAATAGATATCAAGCTCGAGCAGAAAGAATTGATGAAAATGGAGGGCTTTGGGTGATTCGCGAGGAAGAAAGATATCGATTATCCTGGGGCGAAGTTTCAATAGCCTCACATAATGAAACTCAGACACAATTGAGCTTCGGGTCCGATGGGGGAGAAACACGGTGAATCTTTCTCCTCGTAATCTTGTAAGGAGTGCTTTTTTATGTGCCATTGCCGTGGTCACAACCCAATTGATTCGATTTGGTTCAGCGATTGTCCCATTTAGCCTGCTTCCGGGAATTTATGTATTGGGAACTCTTTTATTTACGCCCCTTGAAAATGGTTTCGGATGGTTGATTTATGTTCTATTAGGATTAATGGGTGTTCCGGTATTTGCTACTCCACCTTATGGTGGCCCCAGTTACATCTTAAGACCTACCTTTGGTTTCCTCCTGGGTTATTTGTTTCTTTCTCCTTTGTTTTCCTGGATTGTACAAAAAAGAAGAAAGGCAAGTTTTTATTATATACTTTTCTTAAGTTTTGCTGCAGTAAGTTTGCCTTATGTGCCAGGTCTCATTTATTTGTGGGTGATTATGAAATTCGTTGTACAAGCGCAAATTTCAATTGGATATACCCTAAAAACCGGATTTTTCCCCTTTATCGGGGGAGATATTTTAAAGGCTATTGTTGTATTTTTAATCGTATGGAAAGCCAAACCATTGCGAGGTAAATAGAAAAAAAGATTTGGAAGATAGACTCTCATGCCACCAAGTGGCATGAGATGAGGATGACTACTTATCTAAAACCGTCATTGCGAGGAATTCAACTGTTCTTTAGTTGGACGTTGTGGCAATCTCATCCACTCACTTCATCATTCTAAGGAGCGTATTTTGCGACGTAAGAATCTCATCCCTTTAAAGTATTTTTAAAATCAAAGAAATACAAAAGACGAGATCCTCGCTCGGGAAAACACCAATCTGGATGACGGATTAAAGGCACACCCCCTTAACCTCCTTCAATGGGGGGATTCATTTGAGGATATTTTCAGAATAGATATCTGATAATATATTATAAAATGATTGAAGTTAATTATCGGAGGATAGTCCTGGGGAGGGATTGGTTTGAATCACATCACTCTTGGTTTCCTTGCTAGTCTTATCGCTGGTTGTGCAACAGGAATTGGAGCCATTCCGGTTCTTTTTATTCGCAAGCAACATTTTTCTCATCGCTTAAAAGATCTTCTTTTGGGGTTTGCAGCGGGAGTGATGTTGGCCGCAACCGCCTTCAGCTTATTAGTTCCGGCTATTGAAATTGGCGGGGTGTGGATTGCTGTAATTGGGATTATAATTGGAGCTCTTCTTTTAGATGGAGTTGATAAAGTCATCCCTCATGAGCATTTTGAAATGGGTCGAGAAGGGGCAAGCTCGAACCTTCGACGTATTTGGCTTTTTGTTTTGGCGGTTACTATTCACAACTTTCCCGAGGGAATGGCAGTTGGGGTCAGCTTTGGTACCCAGAATATTTCTAACGGACTAACCGTTGCTACTGCTATTGGTCTGCAAAATATTCCTGAGGGTTTGGCGGTAGCAATATCTCTAATAGGTGTGGGATATAGTCGTACTTCGGCTTTTGGGTATGCCCTTCTTACTGGTTTGGTTGAGCCGATTGGAGGGCTTTTGGGAATATCTTTAGTTACCTTTATACATTGGTTTCTTCCTTTGGGAATGGCTTTGGCTGGTGGTGCCATGTTATTTGTTATCAGCGATGAAGTTATACCTGAAACCCATCACGGGGTTCACTCCCGCCTTTCTACTTATGCTTTAATGATTGGCTTTATTATTATGATGGCTTTAGATAACCTTTTCGGTTAGAAAAATGGAAAGTCTAAATGAAAAATCCAAAAAAGGAGCTCGGGTTTTAATTGTTGAAGATGATCCGAAGATTTCTCGATTATTAGAGCTGGAACTTAAACATGAAGGATTTCTCATTCATCTTTCAAGTATGGGTGAAGTGGCAGTTGAAGATTTTTATTCTTTCCAGCCCGATTTGATAATTTTAGATATTATGCTTCCCGATATTGATGGTTGGGAGGTTGCAAAAAGGATACGCCTCCTTTCGGAAACGGTTCTCATTCTGATGCTAACTGCCAGAGGAGAAATTGATGATCGGGTGAGGGGGTTGCAGTCGGGCGCGGACGATTATTTAGTTAAGCCTTTTGCAATTGAAGAGCTTTTGGCTCGAATAAATGCTTTACTTCGACGGGCTGGACATACCGCCAGAGTGGCTTTTCAAATTGGAAATTTGCACATTGATCCCCAATCCTATCAAGTTCATGTTGGAAACCAGGAAATTATCTTAACCAAAACCGAATTTGACTTACTCCTTTTTTTAGCCCGCAACATAGGCATTGTTCTGTCTAGAGAGAAAATTTTGCAAAACGTCTGGGGAACAGATTTTTTTGGAACCCCTGGAGTTGTTGAAGTCTATGTGAACTATCTCAGAAAAAAGTTGGGTGGAGAGGGGAAAAGAATTAAAACCGTTCGAGGAGTTGGTTATACCTTTGTGAAGGACTGAGCCAAAAATGAAACTTTCAGTACGTATGACATTGTTTAATTTTATTTGCTTGTTTGCTTTGACCTTAATGGTATTTTCGGTTTTATACGATTTTTCTCGAAGAAGTATATTAGCTTCAGAAGAAGAAGATATTATCCGTCGCTCTCAAGCGGGTGGCATGAGGATGATGCATGGTTTGATGGCGCGTGGAAGGGCATTTCCTGGTGATTTTCTAGTTGGGACCTGGGACAATCAGATCCTTAGAGTTGTACAAAACCCCTGGGATCTCGATCCACGATTATGGAAAGAGGGTATGGTTGAGAGGGACGGAGAACATTTTCTTTTTATTTCAATTGAGCGATCTGGAGAAAAATATTTATTAGGGAAAAATGTTAGTACCTCGATTCGTTCTTTAGAGCGAATTCGAATAGTAGTCTGGTATTTAATACCCCTATTAGCGGGTTTAGTGTTATTTATTGGCTATTTTTTAACTGAATACTGGTTAAGGCCTTTACGGGAATTGAACCGAGCTCTTTATAAAATGAGTTCCGAAAATTTATCTTCCCGTTTTACTGTTTCCTCAACCTTGGATGAAATAGAAGAATTAAAGTTAGCACTCAATAAAATGTTGCATTCATTTGAACAAGGATATTTAATTCAGAAAAGGTTTGTTTCCAACGTTTCTCACCAACTAAGAACCCCTTTAAGTTCAATTATTGGTTATATTCAAATGCTTCAGAGGTGGGGAGATGAAAATCCAAAAGTACGCAGGGAAGCAATTGATGCCATAGAAAAGACGGCGCAGGAGATGAAAGAATTAACTGAAAATTTGCTTTCTCTAAGTCGTGCCGGTCAAACCACTGAAATGACAGATATTGCCCTGGAAGAAGTTGTAAAAACAATGGTCGAGCAATGGCAGAAAAAGAATCCTCAGAGACTATTTCGCCTCTTGGTTAGCGCATCACCTCATCTTAAAATTTCAATTGACCATTTAAAAATTCTAATGGATGTTTTATTGGACAATGCCCTGAAATATTCTAAGGAGCAGATTGATATTACTATTGATGAAAGGAGCATAGCCATTAGAGATTATGGCCCTGGGATTCCTGCAGAAATCCAAAATCGACTGGGAGAGCGGTTTCTTCGAGGTCGCAATGCTGTTGAAAAACCAGGATGGGGAGTTGGTCTTTCTTTAGCTTTGGAAGTTGCTGAAAAATCTGGTTGGAAACTGTTTTTTGAAAATGCGACGCCAGGTCCTGGATTACGGGTTTCGGTTGTTTTTTCTTCAAATCAAAACGATGTATCCGATTGTGAGTAGCTGAATTTTTGTTTTTTCCTATATTAACCTATTGAACATTGCGACTTTCCCAATTAAGCAGGCATTCCTCTTTCTTTTTTAATTCAAGAAAATCAAGAGTTTTGTTGAGCCTGTTTAAAGGTACTCGAAATCGAATTTCGCCAAGATTAGGGTTTAAATCAAGGTATTTTTTACCCCGACAGAAATAAATGAGCTGATTGACCATCAACTGAAAACAGGTCGGATTGACTGTAAGAATGAATTCAGCCAGAAGCTCCATTTCTATAATACCAGAGTTTTCTAAAACCATTTCAGCAGCTTGCTGATAGGCATTAATAAGACCTCGAACCCCTAACTTTTTTCCACCAAAATATCGAGTGACGACAACCAGAAGATTGGTAAGGTTGCGAGTTAAAATTGACCCTAAAATTGGACGACCGGCTGTACCATGTGGTTCGCCAGCATCAGTAAAAAAATCAAGTGGCGGGTTATAGCCAATCCGCCAAGCATAACACCAGTGACTGGCGTTGGGATAGAGAGATTGAATCTTTAGTACTTTTTCTCGAACCATTTCTTGGTAGGTTACTGAAAAACTATGAGCAATAAATCTTGACCGTTTAATAACCAGCTCAGAGACACATTCATTTTCAATTGTTAGATATGTATGAATTTCCTTTTCCATGGCCAAGATAAATGGTATCATACTTTCAATATTTTTGCGGAGAAGGCTATGGATGTTTTGATAAAGCGAAAAAAAGGAATACTTTGGATTTTATTCGTAAGTTTTTTCCGAATTGGAGCTTTTACCTGGGGAGGGGGGTATGCAATGGTTCCTTTGATTCAGAGAGAATTGGTTCAAAAAAAAGAACTCATGAACGACGATGATTTTATAAACATTTTATCAATAGCTCAAAGCTTTCCAGGAGCTATTGCTGTTAATACTGCTGGTTTAGTAGGGAACCGGCTTGCTGGGTTTCCAGGATTATTGGTAGCAATTTTAGGTTCGGTTATTCCTTCATTTATAATAATGATTTTGGCAGCAACTCTTTTATTTCATTATGGCGACTTAGTCTTGGTACAAAGGTTTTTTCGAGGAGCAACACCAGCTATTGTCGCACTCATTGCAACTGGTATTTTTTCAATTGCAAAAAGAGCCTTCAAGCAACGTTTCGATCTTATCTTGTCCGGCGTCCTTTTTGTTTTAGTCTTGGTCTTTGATTTTCATCCATTTTGGATTATTTTAATTGGAGCGCTAACCGGTTTAGTGAGGAAATCTTGATTTACTTTCATCTTTTTTTAGCTTTTGTTCGTATCGGCTTTTTAGCTTTTGGAGGAGGGATAGCCGTTCTTCCTTTGATCCAGAAAGAAATTGTTGATACCTATCAATGGTTAACCACCACCCAATTTCTGGATTTAGTTACACTCTCCGAGCTTACCCCAGGTCCAATTGCTATTAATTCTGCTACTTTTGTTGGATATAAAATCGGAGGAGTATTTGGTGCAGCGATTGCTACCGGAAGCTTTTGTCTCCCCTCAATTGGTTTTATTTTATTTATTTCTAAGTTTTTAAGTGCGTTTGAAGGTAATGATAAAGTTCAGAAAATAATGAAAGGACTTCGGCCTTCGGTCATAGCACTTATGTCATTAGCTGGTTATTCGATTGCTCAAAATGGAATCATAGACTGGTTTGCTGTGGGTTTAAGTGCGGTTTCCTTTATCCTGGTTTGGAAAAATATAATCGATCCAATTTTTATGCTGATTTTAGCCGGATTAGCCGGAATGTTTTATTACCGATAGAAGCCTACTCAGAAAATTTAAGCAACGATTAAGTGAAATGAAATTTTTTTTGATAAATTTATAAGCATATTGGATGGTTGAAATTGAAGTTGCTAAAAAAAACAAGAGAAAAACCCAAAACATTTCATTATCTCTTCCTTATAGCGGATCTATCAGAGGGATTTAGCTTTATTAAATCGATATGCGGTAATATTAAAAATTGAACAAAAAGGAACCAGATAGAAGAGCTATGGGTATTAGGAGCTATTAGGTTTATGCCTTTTTGCTGACAAATCCCTTTAAAAAAGATACAATAAGTTGCTGAGAAAATTACTCTCTGTATTTGGAACATTCGTTTAATTTGCTATTTCATAAGGATAAAAAAGTTTTAATTTCTTTTTACCATGGGAGATTGTGATCCACACGTTGTTAACTCAATCTGCAAGGAAAGATGATGATCTGGCCATAAAAGATTACCCCATTAAATCCAATCGAAATAGGTGGCAAAAAACTGATGATTAAAATTATGGATCGCTATATAGCCCGTGAAAGTCTCACTGGCATGTTTACCTGGGTAGGTGCAGTAACCATTGTTATGTTGGTGGGAATTTTGTTTGAACTTGCTGACTTTTTTGTCAATAAACAAGTTCCTCTCTTAATTACATTAGAAATATTGTTATTGTATATCCCCGCCCAAATGGTACTTACTTTCCCGATCTCTTATCTTTTAGCTTCTGAACTTCATTTAGGAAGACTGGGGAGAGAAAGCGAGATGGTAGCCATTGAAGCATGCGGTGTTAGTTTAAAAAGGATACTGCTTCCCTATTTGATAGTCTCGATTTTAGTTAGTATTGGTTCTTATTGCTTTAATGATATCATAGTTCCTGAGTCGAATCATAAAGCACAGGTGCTAATGCGTGAGTATGTTTATAAAAAAGGACCACCGAAAATCCAACAAAATGTTTTTTTTAGAGATGCTGAAAACCGATATTTTTATGTGAATGAATTGGACAATGAAACCTGGGAAATGAAAAAAGTGATTATTTATGATTTAAAGGATCAAAAAGAGTTTCCGGATGTTATCACTTCCCAAAGTGCTTTTTGGCTGGAAGATCGTTGGTTGTTGAAAGAGGGAGTAGTTCATCGATATAATGATACCGGATATCTTCTGCAGGAAATAGAATTCAATGAGATGGAGATTGATATGAAGGAAGAGCTGCAGGAGTTTTTTGAAAACCAACGGGCTCCTGAGGAAATGTCAACAAGAGAGCTACGCAAACAGATTGAAATATTGAAGCAATCGGGAGCCCAAGTTGATGAATTCGAAACTGCTTATTTTTTGAAATATTCTCTTCCTTTTTCAGCTTTAATGTTTATTATGATTGGATTGCCTTTCGGTATCCAAAGAGGCCGAGATACAAGAGCACTAGGTGTTATAGTGACCGTTATCTTATCTTTTGTTTTTTATATGATGTTATCAATATTTCGTTCATTGGGACGGGGTGGTATCATGGAACCCTGGTTAGCTGCTTGGATGCCTAACATTATTTTTGGTTCAATGGGGTTGTTTCTATTTTTAGGCATTGAGAGAAAGTGAGGTATACATTGTTGAGAAAAATTGGGATAATTAACTCGGTATTGGTGTTATGCTTAGTTTTATTTTTAACTGGGTTGGTATTAGCCCAGGAAGCTGATTTGTTTACTCAAGCCCAAAAAGCTCGTCAACAAGGTGACGCGGATTCTGCTTATCGCTTGTATGAACAAGCTGCTGAACAGGATATACGACCTCACGATGCCTATTTCGAAATGGGACTTATCCTATTAGAAAAAGAAAAATGGTCACAAGCTTACCGAATTTCTGGCAAGGCCGTCAAAGCTTTCCAAGAGTATCTAAGCCTTAATCCTAATGATGATAATGCCTGGTTTCGATTGGCCTATGTTTATGAAAATAGAAGCCTTGCACCAGGAGTAAATGAGTGGAAGAAAGCCATTGAGGCTCTTCAAAAAGCTTTGGAAATTTCTTTAGAAAACCCTCAATACCTGCTGCATCTTGGTTACGTATATTATAAAATAGGGGAAAGAGAAGAAGCCGAAAAAATTTTACTCAATTTGGTGAATAGATACTCAGATTATATTGATGCTCATTATTATCTTGCAATGAACTATCTCGAGAGACAAGACAAAGAAGAGGCTAAAAAACATTTTACATATATTCTTGATAATACTAACCAAAATAATAGCTATTATCAGTGGGCAGAAAAAGAATTAAAGAAAATAGGAGGAGGAACTCAATGAAGAAAAACTATCCCTTTCTCCTTAGTGTTTTAAGCGCATTATTTTTAGTAGTTCTTGCTGGTTGTATGTCAATGAATGTCGGAGAAAAAGGCACTGTTCGAGGAAGAGTATTTGGAGATAATGGTCCTCTGCAAGGCGTACGCGTAGAAACGGGTGATCAGGTTGCTTATACCAATGACGCTGGTGATTTTCTTTTAGAAAACATTTCCTCTGGAACACAATACATCTTTTTTTCTTGCGAAGGATATGCTGGTACTTTAGTTAAGGTTAACGTGATTAAGGGGAACGAAGTTTCCATATCACCCGATGGGAGTGTTACGCTATCCTTATCGTCAGATAGTAATGATTACGAGTATCTTGTATCACTCTACCAGCTTAGTTTTTATGAAAGAAGCTTTCTTGAATCCGAAGAATATCTAATAAAATTTACCGGGAGCAATCTCATTCCCAACGTTTTATTTATAAAAGGAGCCTCAGCATATTATCTAGGAGATTATCAGATATCGATATCTATTCTGAAAGATATGGTTCAGATTTATCCTGATAATGAATTTGCTGATGACGGACAATATTTGCTGGCTCGGTGCCTCGGCCAGGGCTTGAGCCAATGGTGGGATGCAATAAATGAATACAAAAACCTTATCCAGAATTATCCACAGAGCGAATTTGTTGGAGTTGCTTATTATGAAATGGGTGATTGTTATTACATATTAGAATCCTATTCAAATGCGTCAATTGCCTATGATCAAGCAAGAATTTTTGGAGGAGAAATCGAGAAAAAATCAATCTATGGTTTAGCTCATTGTTACTATAAATTAGAGCTTTTTTACAGATCAGCTTCTCTTTTTGCCGAATATGTCCAAAAGTATCCAAACGATGAATTTGCTGATGATGCTCAATATTTTGAAGGTGCATCATGGTATCGACGTGATGATTATCAACAAGCATTAGAAGCATTTGATAAATCAATAAATCAATATCCAGCCGGAACTTGGTACAATGGTATCCTCATTGCCCCGGCTTCCATGTTTAACAAAGGCCTTTGTTTGGAAAGGCTGGGTCGTTATTCGGATGCTTATCAAGTCTATTTGGACATTATTCGGAAATATCCGGGAGCAAAGTGGGCAGATGGAACTTCTCTAATAGAAAACGCTCAATACCGCATTGAACTGCTCAAAGATACGGTTCTGTAAGGCAAAATGACAGAGAAAACCGATCGGGAGATCATTTTTGAAGTCCTGAACGGAAATCGGGATATTTTTTGTTTCTTAGTAAGAAAATATGAAAGACCAATTTTTAATTATATTTTCCGTATGGTTCGCTCAAAACCCGATGCTGAAGATTTAGCTCAAGATACCTTTGTAAAAGCTTTTTCTGCTTTAAATAAGTACGATGACTCATATGAATTTTCAACCTGGATATACCGAATTGCTTTGAATGTCTGTCGCGATTATTTTCGGAAAAAAAAGATTTTTTTCTTTTCTCTTTCCGCTCCCATTGGGGATGAAGAAGAAAGCGAATTAGAGGATTTTATCCCTCAAGACTCCTTCCATAACCCGGATGATGTATTGCTCAATCAAGAATTAAGGTCAAGCCTAGAGAAAGCAATCAGCGATCTACCAATAAAGTTCCGAGAAGTAATCATACTCCGACATTTAGAAGGATTATCCTATGATGAAATTTCTACAGTTACCGGTCTTCCAGTGGGGACTGTTAAAACGTATTTACACCGAGCCAGAAAAAAGCTTCAAGACGAACTGGGTGAATTTTTAGAATAACTATAAAAATCGATGATTAGAAAGGATTTGAGGAAGTTCGATTGTTAACCTGGATTGAAACATTGGAGGTTTTTGTCCGTATATATTGTTGAGGCGATTAATATGGATAGGAAAGAAGAAAAATTAATTTGTTATTTAGAACAGCTTCCTCAAACAACGGTTCCGAGCGATTTTTCTTTTCGGGTAATGGATAGAATAGGAGCAAAGCAACAAAGGGGATATTGGTTAGGTAATTTTAAGAAATTAGCAATCGTCTCTTTATCACTGGTGTTTTTAACCTTGGTTTTTTTCACCGACCTTCCTCTGTTTCCCCAGTTTAACATATCAGGACTTTCTGGATACCGGCGAGTTGAGCTAAAGTTTTTTGCCTTGAGTGAAAATCCAAAAACTGTTGCGGTAGCCGGTGATTTTAGCGATTGGAATACGTTACAAATGGAAAAAAAAGACGATAATTCTTGGGTTATAACCTTGAAAGTGAAACCTGGAAAATATCAGTATTCTTTTGTAATTGATGGCGAAGAATGGATTCCGGACCCAGATTCTTATCGGCGAATAGAAGACGGATTTGGAGGGATTAATTCTGTTTTGGTTGTTAATGGCGGGTAGAAATGAAACATTGGTTTTTTTTCATCTTTTCCATTTTAATTATTCTGCTTTTAAATACCACAGCTTTTACTCAAGATGAGGTTTCTTCTTTAATAGCAAAATCTGAAAATTATCCTCCTGAGGATCAAGAATATTTGTTAGACCGGGTTGGAGAATTAGTCAATGAACTTCAGCAAAAAGGGCTAGCAACCGATTCCTTAGTTTTAAAACTAAAAGAAGGATTACATAAAAAAGTACGACCTTATAATATTGTTAAAAGTCTCGAAAAGAAAAAAGATTCTCTTTTGGAAGCCCAGGCAATTTTGGAAGAGATAAACGTTCCTGGGATTAATGATGAAGAAACTCTCCATAATATAGCTTCTTCGATAGAGCATTCTGTGCCGACCGATTTGGTTAAAAGTGCTCTTCAGCAAAGCGTTGCCAAAGAAGATAAAAATGCTAAAAAAATTGTTGATTCTCTTGCTGCATTGATAGAAATGGGAGTACAACCCCAACAAGCAGGAGTAATTGTCAACCAGTTTGCCCAAAAAAGCAATCAATCGAAAGACCTCAATAGCTTAACTAAAATTATTGAACGAGCCAGGCTGGAGGGAATAGACCCACAAAGAATTGCATCTAAAATCGAAGAAGCACTTGGTAAAACGAATAGCATTGCCATGGTTGAAATGGAAGTTCAGGGTTTTATTGCTGATATTAAACAAAAACCGACAATAAAATCTGGTCAGGGAGTCGTAATAAGTTCACCCGGCATTACTTCAGGCGGGGTTCCGGGGAGCGAAGGAGGGACCTCCTTGTCCCCGGCTAGCGAGACTCCTACATCAAGTTCCAATGTTCCATCCCAGGAAGGCGGCTCTCCTTTAGAGTAAAGCCACTCTCGTAAAATTACCTTTTAAAGGTAAGAACTTATTGATATGAATCTTGCTTAAATTAGAGAAGCAACTAAATCGCCTACTTCTTGAGTTGATAAACCCATTTTTCCAGCGCTCATACTTTTAATTTTTCCACTTTGTAAAGAAGAAATAACCGCTTTTTCTAAACCTTGAGCAGCATCAACCTCACCCAAGACATCCAGCATCATTTGAACAGCACATATTGCTGCCAAGGGATTGATTATGTTTAAATTAGTATATTTTGGTGCCGATCCACCGATAGGTTCAAACATTGAAACCCCCGAGGGATTTACGTTTCCCCCAGCAGCTATCCCCATTCCGCCCTGAATCATTGCACCGAGATCGGTGATGATATCACCAAACAGATTGTCAGTAACGATAACATCAAACCACTCTGGGTTTTTTACCATCCACATGGTAGTAGCATCAACATGAGCATAATCAGTTTTAACATCAGGATAATCAACCGCAATTTCATTGAAAGCTCTTTCCCACAAATCAAAGGCATAAGTTAAAACGTTAGTTTTTCCACAAAGAGTGAGCTTTTTTCTTTTGTTTCGCTTTTGGGTGTATTCGAAAGCATACCGCAGACAGCGTTCAACGCCCTTGCGAGTATTTACTGACTCCTGAACAGCTACTTCATCAGCTGTTCCTTTTCGTAAAAAGCCTCCAACTCCTGCATAGAGACCCTCGGTATTTTCTCTAACCACTACAAAGTCTATATCTTCAGGTTTTTTATCCTTTAAAGGAGTATCAACATTGGGATATAGTTTCACCGGACGTAAATTAATGTATTGGTCGAGTGAAAAACGAAGCTTGAGAAGTATCCCCTGTTCTAAAATTCCGGGTTTGACGTCAGGATGACCAATAGCGCCTAAGTAAATTGCATCATACTTTTTTAGTTCTTCAACATGTGAAGCAGATAGGGTTTCACCGGTCTTTTTATAATGGTCACCACCAAAGGGGAAGAAAGTAGTTTCATAGGAAAAGTTGTATTTTTTCGAGGTAACTTGCAATACTTTTAGTCCTTCCCGGACAACTTCTGGACCTGTGCCATCCCCAGGTATTACTGCTATTTTGAATTTTTTCATAGAGTACCTCCTCATTAGGATACTTAAGGTATTATAACAAGATATGATCATTTTTTTGTTATAAAATTTTCTTCCTTTTGATTTTTATATTTAATTCAAAGTAAAATAATATTGCTTTAGTATAGTATTATGATTTCTTAACCAAAATCAAAAAGGAGAAAGTCATGCAAATATTAGTTACCGGAGGAGCTGGTTTTATAGGATCGCACATAGTAGATGCTTACCTTCAAGAAGGCCATCAAGTGGTTGTGGTTGATAATCTTTCTAAGGGGAAAAAATCCAACGTTAATCAAGCAGCAGTATTTTATCCAATCGACATTTGTTATTCTGAAGAACTAGAATTAGTATTTCAAAGACATGCTTTTGATGTGGTAAATCATCATGCTGCTCAAATTAATCTTAGAAGATCAATAGATGAACCAGTTTTTGATGCTAAAGTTAATATCATTGGAAGCCTTAACCTTTTTGAGCTGTGCCGAAAATATGGAGTCAAAAAATGTATTTTTGCCTCATCTGGAGGGGCAATCTATGGGGCTCCAAAGCAAATTCCGGTGGATGAAAAAGCTCCAACCAAACCTCTTTCGCCCTATGGAATTGCCAAGTTATCAGTTGAACAATACTTAGAATATTATTACCAAGTTTGGGATTTGGAAAGAATAATCCTTCGCTACGGAAATGTATATGGTCCTCGCCAAGATCCTCAGGGTGAGGCGGGTGTCATTTCCATTTTTTGTAATAATATCCTCAAAGGCGATCCTTGTATTGTTTTTGGAGATGGTTGTAAAACAAGGGATTACGTTTCAGTTCACGATATTACTTCGGCAAATTTGCTGGCGCTAAACTCTTCAGCTAATATTTATAATCTTGGAACCGGGCTTGAAACCAGTGTTAACCAATTAATCGACATGCTACAGAAAGTTGCTAACCAAAAAATCTCAATTATATACGACCAAGACCGAAAAGGAGAAATCGAACGTATTGCTCTTTACTCAAAGAAAGCAAGAGAGCTTTTAGGTTGGGAAACAACCATTCCCCTAAACCAAGGAATAGAAGAGGTTTTTTGGTGGTATCAACAAGAACATTATAAAAAATAATGTTGAAACCATTAGGATATTTGGATAAGAATGGTCTTTTTATAAAGCGTTTGGCATAAAAAATTGAAAATCAGACTTTAAATATCTTGTGAAATTTCAAGAAACTGTGGAAAGGGGGGAAGGGAAGGGTTTCTCGTTTTTAATTTAAAAAATAAGTTAAAAGGAATTTACAGCAATAAATAGATAGCAGAGAATAGAATTATAATCAAAAAACATAAGGGGTGAGCAAAAAAATAGGTAATTTTATGTGTTAGAATTTAAAAGTATGGAATTTTTGGGAGATGAGCCTTGTGCCCAGAAAAAAACAATAGTGTAAGAAGTTATTATAAGGCTTTGGTAAAAAATTTAGTTCGAACCGATGGACCGATTTCCAGAATTGCGCTGAACAAGCTAACCGGTATGAGACTGGCTAGCGTTACAGATGTCACGAAAGAACTTTTAAAAGAAGACTTTATTAAGGAAATCGGATTTGAATGTTCCAAAAGGGGACGAAGGAAAGTACTATTAGATATTAATCGAGATGCTGGTCGGGTAGTAACTTTAGATTTTAATTCCAATCGAATTATAGGGCTAGGAGCAGATCTTAAGCTGGGAATAAGTTACCGATCTCGCCGGATTATTCCAAGCAACTCGGATAAAGACAAAATTATACAAATTATGAAAGAAATTTTATACGAAATTATCGAATCACCACCAGTAAAAATTGCACCAGTCCTGGGAATAGGGGTTGCTGATCCAGGGATTGTTGATGAAAATACCGGAATATCAATTTTAGCCACTCAGATGAAAGGTTGGGAAAATGTTCCAATAAAAGACGTTATGGAAAGCGAGTTTGGTTGCCCAACCTTCCTTGAAAGCGATACCCGCTGTCGACTAATTGCTGAAAAGCATTTAGGAGCTGGTAAAATGAAAAACGATATTTTAATGGTAGAACTTTCTTCAGGAATCGGAGCTGGAATTATGAGTGAAGGAAGGCTTTTTCGAGGGAGCAGAGGCTCGGCAGGGGAGTTGGGGCATATGATGATACTCGAGAACGGTCCCTATTGTAATTGCGGTAGTCGTGGTTGTTTAGAAGCGATTGCATCATCAAAAGCGATCATTAGAAAACTCCAAGAGGCGATAAAGTCAGGTACGACTTCCAGTTTATCGAAGGTTTGTCGTGGTGATATATCAAAAATAGACATAAATATGATTTCTCAAGTGACTGAGGATGGTGATAAGCTATCTTTACAGATAATTGAGGAAGCTGGGAGGTTTATTGGAGAGGCAATTGCCAATTCGATCAATCTTTTAAATCCTGAAATAGTGATATTAACAGGTGATTTGCTGGCCTTTGGAGATTATATTTTGAATCCAGTTCGAGGAATGGTGAGGAGACAGGCATTAAGTTATAATACCAAAGATGTATGTATAGTAGTGATAGCCGAGGTTGGAGAAGAAGCAGCTGCTATTGGTATGGCAGCAGTCGTTCTCGATAAAGTGTTTTGCATACCAGAACTAAGACATCAAAGAGAATATGGCACCCGATAAAAAATTATTTCTCGTATAAAAATATAATGAATTAATTCCCAAAGATAGGCATCCGTGATTGGAAAAATCATCAGGTTTTGTGTAAAGGAGATCATTGGGGGAATGATTAACATCAGAAAAGAAGAGAATATTGAAGAATTATGGAAATTATATTTAAAAACTAGAGATGCTGACTATCGTGAAAAGCTTATTAATCATTATCTTTTTTTGGTTAAAATTGCCTTAGGCCGATTTATATATAACCTTCCTTCATTCATTGAAAGAGGTGATTTAGAAGGTTATGGAATTATCGGCCTTATGCAAGCTTTTGAACGTTTTCAACCTGAAAAAGGTTTAAAGTTTGAAACCTATGCTTTGTCTCGAATTCGCGGAGCAGCATTAGATTACCTTCGTAGTTTAGACCCAATGACTCGTGGTCAAAGAAGAAAATTTAAAGAAGTGATGGGAACTTGGCATCAGCTTCAATCAGAAAAAGGGAAGGAACCAACCTTAGAAGAAATATCCAACGAGATGAGCATTTCGGTTCAAGACATAAGCTGGATTATTGAACAAAATCGAACTGGAATTTTCTTTTCGTTAGATCAGGAAAAGGGTGAAGGAGGGCGAGAGTTAGGTGATGATATTGCCGATGAACGGGCTGATGTTAATCCTCAAGATATTCTTGAAAATAGAGAACTACTGGAATTCTTAGGGAAGAAAATTGACGAGTTGCCTGACAGAGAAAAGTTTTGTATTTCTTTGTATTATTATGAAGGCTTGACTTTGAAAGAAATTGGTCGAGTTTTGGGAGTGGGAGAACCCAGAGTTTCTCAAATCTTATCACAGACCATACTCAAACTTCGATCAAAAATGAACAGCTGGGGAGAGCACCGAAGAGATTCCTAGGTTTTTATTTACAGGAAGATGGTTATTCCAAACAATAAAAAGTTGAGTTAAGAAAAGAAAGATGGTATACTTTTTAGCTGCAGATTGCCGATTTTTAAAAATACGGAGAGGTGGCCGAGTGGCTGAAGGCAGTCGCCTGCTAAGCGATTAGGCGGTCTTAAACCCGTCTCGTGGGTTCGAATCCCACCCTCTCCGCCAGTTCAAATAAGGGTGTTCCTTTGCAAGATCTGCCCGTTGTAACCATGCCACAAGTAAATTATGAGAAAATTTGGTAGCTCCAACTCCTTTAATTCAAAATAAATACTCGGAGATTTTTTATTCTTAAATATAATCTTTTTTGTTTCAGGAAGAAGTAGCAACAAAGAACATCTCATAATAGGGGGAAGAATTATTAAATAAGCAAGGAATTGTTATTTACTCTGTTGAACGTGGTGGAGACATTACTTATCATGGATCGGGTCAATTTGTCACCTACCCTATAGTCAATTTGAATTTTTAGAGAAAAGATATTCATCTTTTACTTTGAAATTGAAAAGAAACTATTATTCGTTTTTTAACCGATTTCATTTATCAACTTTTTGTTTGCCTCTCCAGGCTGGAATATGGGTAAGTCCTGGTAAAACCAGAAAAAATTACCACTATCGGTGTCATAATGAAAAAATGGTTTAGACTCAAGATACCAATGCTTTGTTTGGTGAAATGCAATTGAAGGGGAAACAAACAATCTAACTTTGATTATTTTCTGGAAAAAGCCCCACTAATCCTTTTTGAATTAAAAAAACCTTGGTCACCACACGTTCTTTAGCTTTATTGTATGTGAAAATATTCTTACTAAGGTATAATGAAAGAACGAGCAAGAATTATTCTGCAATTCATTTGGAGAGAGTGGTCTGTGAGTTTATTTTTTATTTTTATACTTATAGGAATACTATTTCTTTTTTTCTGGTGGATTTTTCCCCTATTTTTCCATGGAATTCCCTGGCAACCAACCGATATGAAAAGGGTTAAGCGCATGTTGGAAATGGCAGACCTTAAACCCGATGAAACTCTTTATGATTTAGGCTGCGGAGATGGAAGAATTCTTATTTATGCTGCTCGGAACTACCATGCTAAAGCAGTAGGTATAGAAATTAATCCCTGGCTCTTTGCTTTGTCTTGGATTCGGATTTATTTTCTCGGTTTACATCGCCAGATTAGGGTTGAGCTAAAAAATATTCATGATATATCATTACAAAATGCCGATGTCGTGACAATCTTTCTATTCCAAAATGTAAATGATCTATTGAGAGATAAATTCTTAAAAGAACTTAAACCGGGATCAAGAATTGTTTCATATGTATGGATATTAAAAGACTGGGATCCGGACCTGGTAGATCAGGAATATCGTCTTTATAAATACACTCGATAATGCCCCACAGAAGCTAATGAAATTTAAAATATAATAAATGTGTTAATTAATGAATGAAAATTTTAAGCTGAAAAAGGAAGTTTGGGTATCATTGGCTTCTCCTTTTTTTAATGATTTGGGAGGCATTTAAGAATGATTACCTTAGATGAAATAGCCCAAAGAGCCGGTGTATCAAAAAGTACTGTATCAAATGTTTTAAATAATCGGGATGAAAGAGTAAGTGCCTATACAAAAGCCCGAGTAGAACAAGTCATAGATGAATTAGGATATCGGTCTCATCGGGCAAGGAAAGGACATGTTTTTCCAAGATTGTTGAATATTATCAATGTTCTTTACCCCCCATTCCTTGCGCCGATTTTTAGGTTTTCCCTTATACCAAGAAATACTTGAAGGAATTGCTTTTGCTGCTCAACAATTAAATGATCAGATAATAATTGCTACTTCAGGACAGGATTTTCATCCAACCATGATCTATGATGAAATGCTCAACACCGATTTGGGCGATGAATATCTTATTTTAGAACTACTTAAAAGAGATAGTCGTCTAAAGCGTTTTATTCGAGGTAGTAAACCATTCGTCACGGTAGGGAAACCAGAAGCTCAAGATACTCGAGGGGTAAGCTGGGTTTCTATAGATTTGACTGCCATGGTAGAAAAAGCAGTTCGTAAACTTATAAATAATGGCCATCAACATATAGCTTTTTTGGGATTAGAAGATAAAAGGATTTTAACCCTTCAAGCTCAAAGAGGTTTTGAAAAAGCTTTGGAAAAAGAGGAGAAAACGAAGAAGGATCTGATAATTATACATCTGGAACCAGATTCCTACCGAACCGAGTTGGTAGTTAAAAATGTTTT
>DPKX01000137.1 GCA_003542295.1 Candidatus Atribacter hydrocarboniphilus | reverse complement strand
CCCACTCTTCACCCCAAAGATTTTCATCAAGAGGAATTGGCTGACAAAATTGCTGAAGCACCTGATAAAACGAGGCAATTCTTTGATAGTTGGGAAAAAAGGTAAGAAAATGGATCTCTTCTCGAGTTTCAACCTCCATACCCGGGATGACCCAAATCCCAAATTGCTCGCCTAAGGAAATGGTAACCTGCACATTCTCACACGAGTTGTGATCGGTAATTGCTATGATGTCTAAGTGTTTTCCCATAGCTTCCAAAATAATACAATGGGGCAACATGTCCCGTTCAGCGCAAGGAGATAATACGCTGTGGATATGAAGATCGGCACGGTAGAACCTTTCAGGCATGTTTTTTGGTTCCGTGAATACCAATCTTGGTTAACACCTCCACGGCTTGATAGCTGGTTAAGGAAGTTCGCAAAAGGGTTACTTTTTCCTTTTTAGCTTTCTCTATTGTCTGGGGATCAACTTCTTGAAAATTACTAATAACAATACAAGGCATGCCTACCAATACCGCAACGGCAATGATATTGGGATGAGAGTGAATGGTCACCCAGACACTCCCTTCACTGGCATTGGCAATACAATCACTGAGTAAATCACTACAATATCCTCCGGTGATTTCACTATTATTGAGGTCTCCCTCACAGAGAACTTCAGCTTCCAGCGGTTTTACAATGTCACTGACTTTCAATTTTCTTTTTTCCTCCTTCTTCACTCATGGTTTGAGGAACGCGACTGGCTAAATCAAAAATTTCTTTGGATATTTCACATAATTTTTCTCGTAACAAGAAGGGACAATCGATCTCTTGGGCTTTTCCTCTGACAATATCTTCGGCGAGCGATCGGCAAGTTGGGCAACCACAGGCGCCACAATCAAGGGCAGGAAGTTTTTCCAGTATCTTTTCAATTTGCTGGTATTTTTCAATCGCCTTCTGATAGTCATTATCCAGCTTCAACACATCCCGAATTTCATAAGGATGAATTCTTTGGAAAGTTTTCTCTTTTCTCCACTCTTCCAACTGATGTTTTTCTGGAGGTTGAGGAGTGGAATGCTTTTTGATCAGATGGTTAACGTTGACTTTAGCAATAAAGGGATTCTGAACGGCAAAAACTCCTCCAATACAGCCTCCCACACAGGCTTGGGCTTCACAATAGATAACTTTTTTGAGTTCTCTCATCTCTATCTTTTCAAAAACTGAAATCACGTTATGAATCCCATCCACTGCCATATATTCCCCTTCGCCCAGGGATTCTTGTTCTCCTCCTGAGCGGGCCCACCCAATGCCCTTCCAGGAAGCCAGTTGGTAAGAGGACTCTTCGGGAAGATTGTCGATATCGTTGATTAAGCGGGGATAAATACTCGATATGGAAATAGCGCCATCAATTCGTTCGAGCGTTCCACTTGAGCGTCGGACCTCCATCACCTTAGCCGGACAGGGAGTAATAAAAAATACCCCAATTTCTTTGGGCTTGAAGCCTTTTTCCATGGCTTGCTTTCGAGCTATTTTAGCCGCTAAACCCAAGGGAGAGTCAAGAGGAAGGAGATTGTCGATCAGCGAGGGAAATTGAACTTCCACCAACCTGACCACCGCTGGACAGGCTGAGGAGATAATGGGGAGAGCTAGGTTGGTTTTTTTCAGGTATTGATTAATTTCATCGGCTAAAATTTCCGCCGCCCAGGCCACTTCAAATACTTCATTAAAACCTAACTTAACCAAGCCACCCAATAGTTTACCCAGAGAAAGATTTCCTTTAAACTGGGCATAAAAAGCCGGAGCCGGTAAAGCGATCGTATATTTAAAATTTTTTAACAATTCCAGTGAATCGGTTTGGCCGTATTTAGCATGGTTGGGACATGTTCGGATGCACTCACCACAATCGATACAACGATCCTCGTCGATGCGAGCTTTCCCTCGCTTCACCCGAATAGCCTCGGTTGGACATCTTCGAATACAATGAGTACAACCCTTACATTTTTCTTCATCTAAAAGAACGGAATGAAAAATTTCTGGATTCAATACTTTCACCCTCTTTTCTTTTTTCGGAGAAAAAACGGGTGGGAATTCTCCTCAGTCAATTTCCTTGCTTATCAAACAGAAACCGATGATTTTACTTGGGATGGATCAAGCCAAAAAGTCATCATCACCTTGGTCCCTTTTCCAACCTGGGTTTGGATGTCTATTTGGTTTGAACACTTCTTCATATTCGAGAGTCCATATCCTGCTCCAAAACCCATTTCTCGAATATGGGCTGGAGCGGTTGAAAATCCCTCTTGAAAGGCTAAGTCAACATCAGGAATCCCCGGTCCTTCATCTTCAAGAACCACTTGTACATGGTCAGGATAAATTGATGTGGAAAATGTTCCCCGATAGGCATGGATTACCACATTCATCTCGGCTTCATAGGTAGCGATTACCACCCGTCGGATAAATTGGGGTGGTAAACCAGCTTGTTGGAGGATATTTTTCAGTTCGCTGGATATTCCTCCAGCCGTTGAAAAATCTCCCCCGGTAATTTCCTTTTTGATTTCAATATGGGGTTGATGTGGATTCATTACTTTACTTCGCTACACCCTCGAGCTCCTCCCTGATACAATCTCCCACAGGATTCAAACATGGGCAGCCGAGTTGTCAAAAGGGGTATTTTTTTAATGGTTGCTAATTCAATGGTTGCATTATCCGGTCTTTTGCCCCGAACAAAAACGATACCAATCAGATCGCTCATTTCAGCTGTCCGGATGACTTGTGAATTGGTAAGACCGGTAAGCAGGAGTGATTTCTCTTTGGTGAAAGCCAGCACATCGCTTAAAAGATCACTTCCACAGATCGAGGTTGGTTCGATATCCAATAATTCCTCTCCAGTTAATATTTCAGCTTGTAGCAATTCCTTGATTTCACGTAGGGTCATCGGAATAACTCTCTCCTTATTGACCGATAAAGGCATCAAATCCTTTCGACTTGATTCGTTGTACCGCTTCAGATGCCTCCTGTTTGGTTTTAAAGCCGTAAACTTTTACTTTAAACAAATTCCCAGATTTTTCGACGGTTGCTCCAAATCCCATCTCTTTGAGACTCTTTGCCATATTATTGGCATTGCTTTCACTGGAAAATGCACCCGCTTGTAAATAAAAACTCCCGGTCGGTGGTGATGTCGACTGGGGAGGAACCGGTGTCGGCGTTGGTTTGGGTTGAGATGGAGGTAGTGATGGAGTTGCTAAAACTGCTTCCTGAGCAGTAGTTACTTGTGGCTTTTCTTGGATCACTTCTCTCTCTTCTTCAATTATCAACCCCTCTTGAATTTGATTGGTCGTAGTCATTTCTTCAAATTCTTCAGGATAATCGCTTCCTACTAAAGGTCTTTCCGCTATTTGAGTTGTTTCTTCTTTAACTCCTCCCTGGAGGAGAAGTTGAGTATAGGCATCCAAATCTCCCCTCGCCATAAAAAAAGCCAGCATTACCACTAAAAAACCACCGAGAAGAAGAATGATCAACTCAACTGGGTCACGCCTTTTCCGAAATTGCTTCATTGGTTCATTAT
>DPKX01000016.1:8336-16605 GCA_003542295.1 Candidatus Atribacter hydrocarboniphilus | reverse complement strand
GATAGGATTATCAGGTTCACCCACCCGAGTTGTGAAAGTTGAAAACTTTAAAATTGAACGGAAAGGAAAGATTTTAAAAGATATGGATCCAATGCTTATGGCAGATCAATTGGTTCAGTTTTTAATTGAACGAGGAGCTTGGTAAATGAAGCACCATTTGCTGATAATAGGTGAAATTCACCGGGGTAAAGTCGATTCGACTACCTTTGAGATATTGGGGGCAGCTCAGCAGCTTCGTAATAAAGGTGTAGAAAAGGTAGGCGTTTTTTTTGGATCCGGAGAGCTTAATTTAGGAGAATTACAAACACCGCTTCAGTTTGGAGCAAATTATGTTTACGGGATTAAAAATCCCGTATTTGATGAGTTAGCCTTTCATCGGTCAGCTCAACTCATTATAAATATCATTCAAAAATTCAAACCAACCATCATTTTGGCAGCAGCTACCACCCAGGGAACTACCCTCATGCCTTATCTAGCAGCCAAACTCCATACTGGCTTAACCGCCGATTGTACCGGTTTTGATATCGATTCCGAAGATGGATCACTATTGCAAATCCGACCGGCTATTGGTGGAAACATTATGGCAACTATAAAAACTAAAACCTTTCCCCAAATGGCGACAGTTCGGCCCAATACTTTTAAACCAGTTCAGAGTGAATTTCCTGATTCAACTCTTGTGGTCGAAGAAGATAATACGAATTACTCGAGTGGATTCTTGAAAAATGAATTTATCGAGGAAGATCATAACCTTGATATTGCCAAAGCGAAGATCTTATGCAGTGGTGGTCGGGGATTAAAAAATGCTACAAACTTTTCTCTCCTTGAAGAATTAGCGCAATGTTTAAACGGTTGCGTGGGTGGAAGTCGAGTGGCGGTTGAGCAAGGATGGACATCTTTCCCCCATCAAGTAGGTTTAAGCGGAAAAACCGTATCACCTGAATTTTATCTTGCTTTTGGAATATCAGGAGCGATTCAGCATTTAGCCGGGATGCAAACCTCTCGTTATATTATAGCTATCAACCGAGACCCAGAAGCCCAAATTTTTCATCTTGCCGATTTTGGCATTGTTGGAGATGCATTGGAAATTCTTCCGCAAGTCATTCGAATATTAAAACAGAGGAAAAATAAATGAAACCATTCAAACCGATAGATGATCAGGATATTCAGTATTTTATAACTATTGTTGGAGATCAATTCGTATCTGGAGATCCAGAAATACTTAAAAATTACTCAAAGGATGAGACTCCTGATGAAACTCTACGATTGCTGCCTGAATTGGTTATAAAGCCAAAAACCACTAATGAAATCCAGCTTTTAGCTCGGTATTGTTTTGAAAAAAATATAGCGATAACACCGCGGGGAGCAGGCAGTGGTCTTTCGGGAGGAGCAATACCTGCCTATGGTGGTGTTGTTTTATCTATGGAAAGAATGAACCAAATTTTAGAAATCGATATTGAGAACCTGATAGTGGTTGTTGAACCGGGAGTTATAACCAATGATATTAACCGTCAGTTAAAAAGCTACGGTCTTTTTTACGCCGGCTATCCAATGAGTCTGGAGACATGTCAGATCGGAGGAAATGTTGCCGAAAATGCTGGAGGTGGAAAGGCAGTTAAATATGGTGTTACCGGTAATTATGTTCGAGGAGTGGAGTTTGTCACTGCAACGGGAGAAATGGTTCATTTCGGGGGGAAAGTTTATAAAGATGTTTCCTCTTATGATATCGTTCATCTCATGGTGGGATCAGAAGGAACACTTGGAATCATAACCAAAATTTATCTCAAGGTTATTCCCCTTCCCAAGGAAAGAATTGTTATACTTGCTCCCTTTGATGATGTAAACCAAGCTTTGCGACTGCCAGTGATTTTGTTGAAAGAAATGGCGATATTGCCCACTTCGCTGGAATTCATGAATCATGAAAGCTTAGGTTTTGCCTATAAATATTGTAACCGTTCCTATCCCTTGCCAGATGCAAAATCACATATATTGATTGAGATAGATGGGGATGATGAAGAGAGAGTATTTTCGCTATCGGAAAAAATAGGAAATCGCTTATTTGATGTGGGAGCGAAAGAAGTCTATATGGCCGATAATTCGATTTTAATTGAAGAAATATGGAAAATGCGACGGGCAGTACCGGAAGCCATTCATCTTGCCCTCCCAGTGGAAATGAACGAGGATATATCACTTCCGATTCTAGAAATTGGTAACATTCTCCTTGTTATTAAAGATTTGAGCCAACAGTATCATTTATTTTCCCCGATATATGGACATATTGGAGATGGGAATTTACACGTTACTTTGGCACCAAAACGGATTGAATACTGGAAGAAAGATGAACCAACTATTCGCAAAATGTTTTATGAAAAAGTAAAAGAATTGGGAGGAGTTTTGAGTGGGGAACATGGAATTGGATTAAAAAGAAGGGACTATCTCTCTCAATTTTATTCGCCGGAAGAAATAAGGTTGATGAGAAATATTAAAAAAGCTTTTGATCCAAAAGGAATTCTCAACCCAGGAAAAATTTTCCCCCATCCCTAAATAGCTCATGACTTCTTATATTAAATTGATAAAAAATCTTGGGCGTCTTCACAAAATTTAAGTATATTAATATTAATGAAGTCCAATATTTATTGATTAATCAGCTATATAGATAAGATAAAAAAAATTGGGACATCAAGCTAATTTGAAAGTGAAGTAATTTAAGAGTTGACAGAATTTAATCTCGGGATTGATTTATACTTTATCTTCTTGGATAATTTTTTTATAAGGGAATAAGACAAATTGAACTCAGAAGAATCCTTTAAAGGTCATAACTCCGGGAGGTAAATGCTTGGGTAAGCTGTTATCTTATTTAAAACCCTATTGGAAGTTTGTGGTTTTGGCGCCACTATTAATGGTAGTTGAAGTCATAGTCGACCTTCTTCAGCCAACTTTATTGGCAAAGATTGTGGATGTTGGGATTGCCGGTCAAGATTTAACCTTTGTTATGAGAACCGGCCTTTTAATGATTGGCATAGCCGTTATTGGTATGTTAGGAGGAGCAGGTTGTACAGTTCAGCCAGTATTGCCAGTCAGAACTTTGGGACCGACCTTCGGTCTGACCTCTTCAAAAAAATCCAAAGCTTTTCTTATGCTGACCTTGAAAAGTTTAAGATTTCTACGTTAATTACCCGTCTTACCAATGATATGGCCCAAGTGCAAATGCTAGTCCTCCTGTCATTAAGAATTATGGTAAGAGCTCCGCTTTTAGGTGCAGGGGGAATTATCATGGCTATCTCAATCAACGCTCGGTTAGCCATGATTCTCTTAGCTTCTGTGCCTGCACTTTTACTGATCTTGTATTTTGTTATTAAAAAAAGCTTTCCTTTATTTACTACAGTTCAAAAGAAGTTGGATCGAGTAAATGCGGTAATGAGAGAGAATTTATCAGGTATTCGTTTGATAAAAGTTTTTAATCGTTCAGATTACGAAAATAAACGGTTTTCTGCAGCAAACAAAGAATTAATGAACACCACAATAAAAGCTTTTAAATTAGTCATATCAATAATGCCGGTTATAATGTTAATTATGAATTTAAGCTTGGTGGGGGTGATTTGGTTTGGTGGTATACAAATCAGCGGTGGAACGATGAAAGTTGGAGAGCTTATGGCTTTTATCAATTATTTTATGCAAATTCTTTTTTCACTGATGATGGTGAGTGCAATATTTATATTCATAACCAGATCAAATGCATCTGCAGAGCGTATTCATGAGGTTTTATCCGTAGTTCCCCAAATTCAAAACCCATCCCAACCCGACACAACTCCAATAAAAAAGGGAATAGTTGAATTTGAAAAGGTTACCTTTCAATTTGGGGAAGACGGGGAAGAACCGGCTTTGAAAGATATTTCCTTTGTTGCTCAACCGGGAGAAACCATAGCTTTATTAGGAAGAACTGGATCGGGGAAATCAACTCTTATGAACTTAATTCCTCGACTCTATGATGTAAATAGAGGAAGAGTTAAGGTTGATGAAAGGGATGTCCGGGTTTTCGATTTCGAAACTTTAAGATCGTCTCTTGGTATGGTTCCACAAGATACCATCCTTTTTTCCGGAACCATAAAAGAAAATATTAAATGGGGCAATCCCCAGGCATCCGATCAAGAAGTTATTACTGCTGCCAAAATTGCCCAAGCCGATCAATTTATCATCCAGTTTCCTGAAGGCTATAATACGCTCATTAATCAAAGAGGGGCTAACCTCTCTGGTGGTCAAAAACAACGAATTGCTATTGCTCGGGCGATTGTAAAGGAACCAGCCATCTTAATTCTTGATGATAGTACCAGCGCTGTCGATTTGGCAACAGAAAAAAAGATACTATCGGCTTTAAAGGAAACTCTGGTTGATACCACTATTTTTATTGTTGCCCAGAGAATTAGCACTGTTTTAGATGCCGATTGCATTTTAATTTTGGACAATGGGCAAATTGTTGGGCGAGGAAATCATTCCCAGCTTATAATGAACAATTCTATCTATCAAGAGATATATCAATCTCAACTAGGAGAAGGGGTGACAATTTATGATTGATTCGAGAGCATCAAAGCCTGGATTTTATTCAGGACCTCGACAACCAGGTCGCCCCATGGGTGGAATGGGGGGACATGGTCCTCACCAGATACCGGGACCGGTTTCAAAACCAAAAGATACCAAGAAAACCATCAAGCAATTATGGATTTATTTAAGAGACCATCGTGTTACCCTTATCTTTATTTTTATATCGGTGGTAATATCTTCGCTTTTAAATTTGATTGGACCCTATTTAATTGGGAAAGCTATTGATGATTATATAATCCCCGGTGATTTTATCGGTTTGATGAGGATGGTTTTGATAATGGTTAGTATTTATGCCTGGTTTCACTTTTTACCTATATTCAAAACCGTCTTATGATTCAGATTGCCCAAAAAACGGTATTTAATTTGAGAGAGAATTTGTTTTCTCGGCTACAGTATCTTCCGATAAAATTTTTTGATAACCACCTGCACGGGGATTTAATGAGTCGTTTAACCAATGATATTGACTTGATCAGCAATGCTCTCAGTTCAAGTATTGTACAAGTTTTTACCAGTATTATTACCTTGGCTGGGACAGCTATTATGATGCTTTGGCTCAGCCCTACGCTAACCATGGTCAGTTTAACTGTTGTTCCCTTAATGTTTTTATTCACCCGGGTGATTGCCAGTCGAACTCGTGAATCCTTCCTTCAACAACAGTCACAATTAGGCGATTTGAATGGTTTAATAGAAGAAAATATTTCTGGACAAAAGGTAATTAAAATCTTCAATCGTGAAAAACAAGAGCTGAAGGAATTTGAAAAACAAAATTCTGCCCTAAGAGTAATTGCTATCCGTGCTCAAATTTATTCGGGTATTCTACCTCCCTTAATGAATTTGTTAAATAATTTTGGTTTTGCCATCGTAGCAGGCGTGGGTGGTTATTTGGCAATTCGCCAAGTCATAACCATAGGCATTATCGCCAGTTTTATAACCTATTCACGCCATTTTGCCCGTCCTTTGAATGAATTAGCCAATCAGTTTAACTTAATTCAATCGGGATTATCAAGTGCTGAAAGAGTTTTTGAAGTTATGGATGAACTACCCGAAACGGCTGACTTGCCTGATGCTATTGAGAATAAGGTTGTTAGGGGAGAGGTGGAGTTTAGAGAGGTGAGTTTCGGTTATAAACCTGAAGAACCAGTTTTAAAAAATATCAATTTCCATATTTTCCCCGGTCAAACTGTTGCTATAGTCGGGCCAACCGGAGCGGGAAAAACAACTATGGTTAATCTTTTAACTCGTTTTTACGACGTCGATTCTGGAAAAATTCTCATCGATGGGATTGATATTCGTAATATTAAACGATCAGCCTTGCGATCGTTGCTAGGTATTGTCTTACAGGATACTTATCTTTTTGCCGAATCGGTGAGGGATAATATTCGTTATGGGTGTCTCGAAGCCTCTGATGAAGAAATTGAAAATGTCGCACGCCTGGCTAACGCTGAACAGTTTATCCGACATTTACCGAACGGTTACGATACTATCCTGACCGAAGACGGGGGTGACCTTAGTCAAGGACAAAGGCAACTTATTGCCATATCCCGGGTGTTACTAGCAAATCCTTCAATTTTGATTTTGGATGAGGCAACCAGCAACATTGATACCCGAACGGAAAAATACGTTCAAAAAGCTATGCTTAATCTTATGAAAGGAAGAACCAGTTTGGTAATCGCCCACCGATTAAGCACCATACGCAATGCCGATTTGATTCTGGTTATCAATCAAGGAGAAATTGTTGAACAGGGAAATCACCAACAATTATTGGATAAAAAAGGATTTTATTACAACCTGTATATGAGCCAGTTTAACTCCAAGTCCATCCAAAACTTGGAGGTTTAGTGCTTATTATCGAAATAATTATTTCATGGTATCATTCTTTTAATTATAGTATGTATGGAAAATGAGATGGATGTCATTCGTTAGTAAAATTCTCGGGTATTGATTGAGTTTTATATCTTCCCTGAAAAGGGCACGAATAATTTTATTGTTTAATTAATAATTGATATTATTTTTTATAGAAGAGACTTGCAATTTTTTTAAAAATATGTATCATGTATTGGTGAGGTTAGGTAAAGTATTTTATATGAAACCGTATTCATTCTAACCCTCATTCTAGTTTCCCCCTCAGGGGAGGAGAAGGCTTAGGTTAAAATGAGCTAGGGGTGAGTTTGTTCTAACCTGAGCCTCTCCCGTTCAGTAAAATCTGGATTTATTTTTAATTCCTCAAAATGCTTCTTAAATTAGTATCTATTTATAAACCAAGGATACAGTTCCAGAGTTTGGTTAATTAAAAATAAGCTTGAAGAAAATATCCAAACATTTCTCTCAACCTAACCCTCTCCAAGAGAAGGACGAGGGAAAAAAGAATAAATGCCTCTCCCGCTAGGGGGAGAGAAAAAGAGAAATTGAAAAAGTGAGTATAGGGGTGAAATTTTCCTATTCACTAATTAAAACTTACTTTTCACTATCTTTGTTGGATAGGTTTCCTTGGTTAGGAAGGCGGAACAAAAATATAAATATATTCTCTCTTGGAATCTTTATTATATTCTTTACAGTTTTTGATTGCATCATTTTGAGCCTTGGTACAGGCATCGATAGCTTTATCAAAAGGCACCGATTGGGGATCAATTTTTACTACAGTATAGGTCAAGAATTGACCAGGTGTGCTCGTCACTTTTTTGATATACGGTGATACTTCAATATCAAAAAGTTTTAAGGTGAAATGGACGATTTCTGATCCAATGATCCAGGACCCCATGATAAAACCCCCTAAGGGTTCAACAACACTGATACCGGCGTCGATAGCGGTTGCACAGGTGTTGCGGGCGGCTTCTTTTTTGGTGAGCACATCGTCGGCTTGAGTGTAAAGGTAAAGATTATATCCAGTTTCAATGGTACCGGTGACCATCCCAACCACATTGAGAGAGCCGCTTATGCTTTTGATAGGAATCCCTTTAACCCAGAAGCTTTTTTCTGGTCTAACCAGATAAGACGGTAAATACGCTCCAAGCCGGGTTTGAGCTGCGATTCCTGCTAATTTAAAAGCTTCACCAGATAATTCAAGACCTCCCTTCAAGGCATAAACACCGACTCCTACCCAATCATCCTGTGAAGAACAGGCATAAATTTGGCTTCCACTGCTAATAAGAATAGTCCCAACTTTCGCTCCAGAGAGGAACGCTTTGAATTGGAGAGAATGTTGCATTTGACTGAGGAGCGATGATTGATTGAGTTCGGTTTCCTGTACAATCTCGGTTTTTTCCTTAACCCGCATCAGAGTTTCTTGTTGGAGAGTTTGGGTCTGAGTTGTGGTTTCTTTGGCAAGAATGGTTCCCGAGGAGGTTTTTTGAGTTAAAAGAGTTTGAAGAGATTCAGTATTGGAAAAAGCTTCGTCTCCCAATTCAATCCAAGAGGTATCGACTTTGGTTTCGATTGGTTGAGCACTGGCAATTTTTTGCCAAGAACTATAGATTTTTATTCCAGCTGAAATCACGTTTTTCACTTTTTTGAGGTTTTCGAGGAGAGGATCTGCTGATATATCAGATTGAGGAGCAACGCCTCCAAATCCACTTTCAGAAAGCAGAAAAGAGGTTTCTTCTCCGGAGATACTTTTTCCTTCCGACCACCACTGTCCGGGTAAATTCCAGGGAAGGTTTTGGAAAAGAAGAGAAAG
>DPKX01000016.1:2806-8251 GCA_003542295.1 Candidatus Atribacter hydrocarboniphilus | reverse complement strand
CATTCCGATGGTATTGATGCATCGGATGGTATAATTCACTCCGTCTATGGTTCGGAAATAGTGATAACAACCATAGGGTGGAGGCCAGCTATTTGCCGATGATGAAAGAGATGTGATGAGCTGTTCCAAAATCTCATCATTGAGAGGATGATTTGGTCGAGGTAAAAGGCGGGGGATCCATTCCTGAATTGGACTGAGAGTTTCGATAATAACGCCAGAAACCGTAATAGGAAGGTAAGGAGGGTCTTGAATGATAGCTATACCTTGCTGATTATTATCAAGAGTGATAGCTTGGATGGTCCTTTCGGGGAGCTGGAGCGGTTCGAAGGAAATTTTGGAGCGAGATTTTTTAACCCAAAAAGGGGTGAGTTTGATAAACAATGAATTTCCTGGAGTTAATCGTTCACCTGGAAGCTTGACTAAAGCATAGTAAAGATGATCACCTTGGGGTTGAGCTAGGACCTGATCGGTATAGAGAACTTTATTCCAGGGAAGGATTGGTCCGGGTTTTAGACGTGGACTTGAAGAAGATACGGGTAGGGTTATCTGAATACTGCTTCCTGGAAAGTGAATAACCTGATCGGAATGATAAATTTCCACCAACCAGGCTAGTTGGGTAAACCCATCTCCCGGAGAAGAGGGGAGCTTGGTTTGGTCAGCGTCTTCTTTAATTCGCCATTGAAAGGTCAAGGTTCGATCGAGAAAATCACTGCTTCCCGGGACTTCAACCGCAAAATACCCACGGTGAATGCCGGTTTCGGTAAATGAAACCACATCTATGGGTTCAACGTTGTTGACCAAACCTACTCCACCCGCAGTCTTGGAATGATAATAAAAATCAACATATTCTTGATTTTTTTTGATGGCGAATTCGTACATTCCTAAAAATTCATCTCTCCAATTTGATTGAAGAGTGCCTCCCTCAAAGGAAGTGATAGCAAATGGTGGCGGGCTTGGTTCGATTTTTCCCGGAGAAGGAAGCTTGGGATGAGATTGGGTTTGGTCGTCAGAAGGGAGTTGGGGAATTTCAATATTGATCAAATTATGAAAATCATCTTGAAGTTGGTTTTTAATTGAATTCCAAGAAGGGATATCAAATTGGTTCTGGTTTTGGAAAGAAAGCTGATCATTTTGGGAAACAGGTAATATGGTAAAAACATTGAGTTCACCAGTTTGACCGGGAAACAACATTGAGTTGGCAAGCTCTTTATTTTTTGAGGGTGACATAACGTCGCTTTCGATGATTCCTTCTCTTCCTAAATCGTGAACAAGTTTGAATTTTTCGTCTGGGTCGTCATAACAATAGTAGGACCACCGGACTGTATGGCTTCCTGGACCACCAATACCATAGAAGCAGAGCGGGAGAGCTTTTCCTAACATACTGGGATGGTAAATTTTATGCCAGCATTCCTGATAGGTTGTACGCGGTGCCAGGTCCTTTCCGTCGATGACCCCATCACCATCGGAATCGGGATGGTTTAAAAAGGTGGAGTTATAATCGTCGTTTTCGGCCAGTATTTCACGGATATCAGGCATCCAGTCTTGATCTTCATCTTTCATGACCAAAAGATTGAATTCAGCTTCCAAGAGGTTGTTTGCTCCATGGTCGGCAATCACAATTTGGTCGCTACGAGGGAGGGCGCAGCTTACTGTTACCGATTGAGAGACAACATCAGGGCTTTGCCACAAAACGGTGTTTTGGGATTGAGAATAAGTACCGGCGTCAAAAGAAATGTGGAGGAGGGCATGAGGAAGAGGACGGGGTTTCTCCGGATTGGTCACATCGACAACGTAGAAATTGAGCTGGTGTTCGGCATCAGCAAAAAAGTAGGGGGTGACCAAGGTTTGAAGATCGGTCTGAATTTCAATATGGGAAAATTGCCGAGGATTGGTTCCCAAGGCTAACTCTTCACTATTGCTGATTCCGTCACCATCATCATCAAAGGCAACCTGGGCGGTTGATTCGCTGGAATTTCCAGCAGTGTCCCAGGCAACGACCCTGACTTCCACACCTGCGTCCCGATAATCATTGGAGAGATACCAGCTCGCTAAAATATCATCTTGAGGAATTTGTTTTTCATTGAAAGGAGGAAGGGCTAAGTTGACTTGATTCCAACCTCGTTCGCTCCCAGCTTTTCGATACCACACTCCATAATGATCAAAGTTTTTCTCTTCGATATGTCCTTTGAAAGTGTATTGGTCTTGGTCTATCGTAGCCATTCCCGATGAGATGATGAATACTTTGGGAGGAATATTATCGATTTCGACTTGACCGCGAGCTAGAATCACTTCTTGACCAATGGACCACTTTTCAATTCGGATTGGTAAGGGTTCGTTGTATGACCAATCGGTTTCCATTATTTCAAGTTCACTCTCCTGTGCTATGAGTCCAGGGATTATAAAACCCCAGCCGGGTTCCTGTCCCAATGACCATTGAAAGTTCCCCGATCGATCATAGGCAACCACCGACTGAAAATAAACCTTATAAAAAAAGTCTTTGCCAACGGCAAAAGGCGCTTTGAGATCATCCTCGATAGAGTAATTCGTCCTAGGGATAACCCCATTTTTTTCATCTTCCAGATTTCGAGGAATAATCAGGCACACCTTATCGGTTTTCAGGTCCAATTCACAAAATGCTGGTAGGAAATCTCCTTTTTGGTTTTGGTGCATGACCTGAACATAGATACCATCTTCAGGAGCAGAGACAGGTGGACCAAAAAATCCTGGTTTTTCTGCCCAGTGGTGGGATTCACTGGCGGTTTTCTCATAAGTTGTAGAATTCACTGCCAGAGATATGGTTTTTACCGCTTGACCTTGAGGATCAAAAATCCAGATCTTCCCCGGGTAACCTTCGGAAAATATCATATTCCCCTCTTGATCAATGAACAAACCTCCCCAGCCACCCGATGGGATTTCTTTTTTTAATTCTAAAAAAATTATTTTTTTGAAAACGCCTGTGGAAGAGAATATGGCAACGTGTTTCATTCCTGGTAGATAAATATCACCATTCGGACCAACATACACTCCTTTTACTTGTTGTGATGTGTTGAAATAAGCCCATATCGGAAAGACCTGTTCGATTATTCCCTCGTTGTTCATGATCACACATCGTTCTAAGGCATTATCCAAAACGACCAAGCGATTTTGGTCAAGACGAGCCATTCCCACTGGATTGAGATAGGTATCAGGCGGAGTCACAATTTCGGAGAGAATAAGACCGTCTTCATCCATGGTGATTATTCGGTGAAAACCCTGTTGATCAGCGACGTAGCAAACATCATCCTTGATGATTAGTGAACGAATATAACTAAAGTCTCCTGGTAATCCCCAGGTATCAAGGACCTCGCCTTGGGGAGAGAGCTTGCAAAAAAGAGAAAAGGAGGAAGAGGAATTTTCCTTCGAAAATTGAAAGGGGTGAAAAAATTGAGATGTAGCAATCAAGATTGAACCGTCGGAGAAAACCCCTATTTCTCCCAGAGCTGGGAGCGGAATAGGACCTCCACCATACAGGTTGGTGATGGTGTGGATAAGAACTCCTTCCGGCGAGAATATCTTAATCATTCCCACTGGCATATTTTTTTGAAATTCCATCAGGGAGACATAGAGATACCCATCCGGTCCAAAAGTGATATCGTCTATTTCATTATGAAAAGACTGGTTTTCGACGACTGGTATTTCCCGAAGAAAGTGACCATGGTCAGAAAAGACCATAATGCTCCCTCGATCTTGACAGCTGATGAATATTTCTCCGACGCTGTGTACTGCTAATTTATCTTGATGATCGATTTTTATTTCAAGATCTTGAAAGCGACAGAGGATCATTTCCGACCGCTGGTCAGGATCAATTTTAAAAAGATATTTGGTATTGATTCCAATAATGTCTCCCTGGGGAGAATAAGCCAATGCGGTGGTTGTTTTTTCTTTTCCCAAGAACCGAATGAAATCCCCAGTTGGACTCAGAAGCTGCAGGGGGCAACCCTCACTGGCTAATATCAAGTTACCGTTATTATCAACAACCAAAGCTTGGGGTTGGTGGATAATCGCTTTTTGTTCTTGGCTCAGTTTTCCGGTTTGTCGGATTAACTGAACTGGGGTGGATACCTCGATATCGTAAACTTGAGAAGGAAGAGCTCCATTGCAAAACCCATTCCACCGAGAACGATCAAAAGCCAGTATAGTATTGACAAAAGACGAGCCATGTGGTCAAATATTCAAAATCGAGAATAATCAAACGCGAAGAAAAGGAAGAGTAGCTTCCGAATCATGCATCCAGAGAGAGCCAGGATAAGGGGTGTGAGCCTGGTGTTGCAACGGAAGTGAATGGGCCTTGGAGCGGCTCTGCGAAAGCAAATGCGAGTAGGGTGAGAAGGGACTTTCCCTTTAAAGAAAGCTGGGTATCGGAGTGATCCCGTACCTAAGGGAGTGAATGGCAGTGATTGTCATTAATAAGAGTGGTACCGCGAGTGAAAGCCCTCGTCTCTTGACGAGGGCTTTTTTTATTGCTGGTGATGGTTTGGAAGATCAATATAAATCAAAAGAGGAAGTGAGAGCCATGCATACCAAAGGATTTATGGGAGAATTCGGAGGACGGTTTGTCCCAGAAATACTCATGTATCCCTTGAATGAATTAGAGGAGTCATATGAATATTATATGAATGACCGGTCATTTCACGAAGAACTTGGATATTATCTCTCCCGTTACGCTGGACGTCCCTCGCCACTGTATTACGCCTCAAGGCTCAGTGAACGTTGCCAGGGACGGAAAGTATATCTGAAACGGGAAGATCTCAATCACACTGGTTCCCACAAGATTAACAATACGTTGGGTCAAGTATTGTTGGCAAAAAAGATGGGAAAAAAACGAATCATCGCGGAAACTGGGGCAGGTCAGCATGGAGTGGCAACTGCCACTGCGTGTGCTCTTCTTGGGATGGAATGCCAAGTATATATGGGTGCTGTTGATATGGAAAGACAAAAACTCAACGTCTATCGAATGCAAATTTTGGGAACCGAGGTTATACCAGTTGAATCAGGTACTCAAACCTTAAAAGATGCGATAAATGAGGCGATGCGAGATTGGGTGCAAAATGTAGATCATACTCACTATGTCATCGGATCGGTGGTGGGTCCTGATCCTTATCCTCGAATGGTGCGTGATTTTCAGTCAATTATTGGAGGCGAAGCCCGTCAACAGATTCTTGAAGCTGAGAATCGACTTCCCGACAAAGTTGTCGCCTGTGTTGGAGGAGGAAGCAATGCTATGGGAATCTTTCAAGGTTTTCGAAATGATCTCCAGGTTGAACTCATCGGAGTAGAAGCTGGGGGATTGGGTTTGGAAACCGGAAAACACTCGGCAAGCATTGGGAAAGGCTCGAAAGGAATTCTCCATGGGAGTTTAAGTTATGTTCTTCAAGATCGATATGGGCAAATCCTTGAAACCCATTC
>DPKX01000016.1:0-2705 GCA_003542295.1 Candidatus Atribacter hydrocarboniphilus | reverse complement strand
CCAGCTCTGGAAAGTGCTCACGCAGTCGCGTATGTGTTGCAAATGGCTCCAAGTACTCCACAAGATTCAATTATTTTAATCTGTTTATCAGGCCGAGGTGATAAAGACGTGGAAGAAGTTATTAAATATCAGGAAGGGATGAAAAAAAATGACTGATCGGTTAGCGGAAACTTTAAACGCCAAGAAAATTGGAAAAAAGAAACTTTTCCTTCCTTATTTAACCTTTGGATATCCAAATATCCCGATATTTTTAGATTTATTGAAAGTATGCCAGGATCAAGGCGTTGATGCTATTGAAATTGGGATTCCCCATTCTGACCCAGTTGCCGACGGTCCGATACTTCAAGAATCTTCCTATCTTGCCTTGAAAAATGGAGTCACACCGGAGATGATTCCAGAGGTTCTCTCCAATGTCCAGCTAAAAATTCCTATTATTGCTATGACCTATGGAAATATTGTTTTTCAGTATGGAATCGAGCGCTTTGGAAAGGATTATCGCCAAGCTGGTTTTCAAGGTTTAATCGTAGCCGATTTCCCTTTGGAAACTTCCCAGATGCTTGATAATCTGAAAGAAATGCTTTCAGTTATCATCCTTGCTTCAACTAATACATCTGCTGAAAGACTACAAAAAATTGGGCAAGAAAGCCGTGGTTTCGTTTATATCGTCTCTGGAAAAGGAATCACTGGAAAAACCAATATCGACCTTGAACAAATCAAACCGGTGATTACGGAGTTGAGAAAGTCGACCATGATTCCTCTCCTCATCGGTTTTGGTGTTAATTCGCCTGAAATGGCCCGAGAATTAGCACTAGTTGCTGATGGAGTGATTGTGGGGAGTGCAGTAGTCCGTTTTGTTGCTCACCACATCGATGACCCTGAATTGATGAACAAATTTGCCGGTTATCTATCCCAATATCGTCAAGCACTCGATCAAGTGAGTGTTATTTAGGTTTTAAAAGGGGCTTATTCATTAATAACCCCATTTTATAAAGAGAAGGAAGGCGAAAGAAAAATGAAAAAATTATTATTCTCAATTTTAGCTTGTATTATTATTTTAGTTATTTAGTCGGCATTTGCTGAAGAAACAAAAACCGTAGCCATGCTAACTCCCTACTTGGCTTCAGTAACAACCAGATGGTTAAAACCTTCGAAAAAGAAGCAAAAGCCAAGGGATGGGATGTGGTTACTGTAGACACCAAGGGTGATTTTGGAGCTCTGGCAAGCCGGATGGAAGATATGGTCGCTCGGAAGGTTGACACAATCGTATTGGGATCAGCAGCCTCCAACCAACTTAAAGATCAAATAAAGAAGTCAAATGAAGCTGGCATCCCGGTTTTAGGAGCCGATGCCGGTTGGATTCCGGGAGTGACCTGCAATATCACTTCTGACAACTATGTTATGTCGGCGATGATGACCACATTTTTGTTTAATGCAATTGATCGAAAAGGGAATATTGTGGTTTTCATTCACCGGCCTCACCATGGAGTGAGAAAAAGAACATTGATTTTGGATGCCATTTTAATTGAAAATCCGGATATTAAAGTCATCACTGAGCACCACGTTCAAGTTCCAGGTCCCATGGGAGATGCACGAAAGGCAATGGAAAGCATCTTGGTTGCCAACCCTCAACCTGGCTCCATTCAGCCGGTTTCGAAAAAATAGGTATTTTCCAATTCCCAATCGAAAGAAAGAAAAGAAGCTGGCCAAAGAAATGATCACCAATCTGAATATACGAACATCGGGAGCAGAACAGAATGTGGCCACACTAAGCGGGGGAAACCAGCAAAAGGTGGTCTTATCCAAGTGGATTGGATATGGTGCCAAGGTCTTATTGTGTAATGAACCGACTTGTGGTGTCGATGTTGTTTCGAGAAGAGAGATTTACCGTTTTCTCTATGATCTTGCCCGTAAGGGGACGGGAATTATTGTTTGTTCAGCGGACATTGAAGAAGTATTAGCAATTAATTAGTCATCGTATAGGAGTTATGAGCCAAAGAGAGCTCGTTGGACTATTTCCTAATGAAAATATAACCAAAACAGAAATTTTATCACTATGCTGTTTAAGGAATGGAACAGAATGAGTAATAAAATTCTAAGATAATATGGAACTCTTATTGTTTTATTGGTGGTTGTGGTCATATTCTCAGTTTTAAAACCCGGAGCTTTTCCAACCTTTGCCAATTTGGTCAATATTACTCGTCAAATTTCACTTCTCACTATTATTTCGGTTAGGGCGACCATTGCCATGGTGGTTGCCGAATTCGATCTTTCTATTGGAGCGGTAGCTAGTTTCGGTGGTGTCTTGGCTGCAGGGTTTGCTGTTCAAGGAATGAATATCGTTCTCTCAATACTCATTCCAATTGGACTGTCGTTTATATTCGGAATGGGGAACGGATATCTGATCACCCGCTTTCGGATATTTTCATTCATTGCTACTCTTTCAACAGGAACAGTGTTAGGAGGAATTACCTTTTGGTATACTGGAGGGGCAACTATTTTTGGTGGTATACCTGATTCTTTTCTGTGGCTCGGTCAAGCGAAAATCGGCTTTGTTCCGATTCCGACCATTCTGATGATAATAGTGGTGGTTTTTTTCTGGTTTGTTTTTAGCTGGACGGATTTCGGTCGCCGTTTATACGCGATTGGGGGGAACCCGGTGGCGTCTCGATTGAGCGGCGTTCATGTGAGTCGAGATAAAACTTATA
>DPKX01000177.1 GCA_003542295.1 Candidatus Atribacter hydrocarboniphilus | reverse complement strand
TTTTAGGCATTCGTTATCGAGTTGCTGTTACTCCATTCAACTATAATACCAATATCGGAGTGTCAGCTTCTTTTTGCAATTTTGATCCTCAAGACGACTTTTTTATTATTGAGGCGGGAATCAATAAGCTGGGTGAGATGAGTGAACTATCCGAAATCATCGAACCGGAATTGGTCGTGTTCACCGCTTTTGGGAAGGGTCATTTAGAAGGTTTTGGCAATGTCGAGACCGTTATCCAGGAAAAAATTCTTTTGGCTGAAAACGCCAAAACGATTTATTTAAATGGAGATAACCCTTTTGCGTCAAAACTCAAAGAGGATTTTTCCCAGGCTGGGAAGAGGGTCATTCTTTTTGGTCTTCAAAATCACATCACCTCACAACTCTCACTTCTCGATTACCATTTGAACCCATCGGAAGGAACCACCAGGTTCCGTTGTCAGTGCGAAGGTCGGATCTATCAATTCCAAGCTCCGATTTTTTCACCGGAACTCATCATCTTATTGCTACCGGCCCTTCATCAAGCTTTCCAATGCGGTATCGAACAGGAGGAAATCCAAAGGATTCTTCATGAAATTCTTCTTCCCGAAGGGCGAGAAAAAACCTATCGTGTTGGCGAAGGATATGTGATCGACGACAGCTACAATGCCAATCCAATTTCTTTGCACAAAGCTCTCAATTTGCTAAAAAGATTCAGTTACCAAGGCTACCAAACCTGGGTGGTCTTAGGTGATATGTTAGAGATGGGAAGTTTTTCCGAAGCAGTTCATCAAGAAAGCATACGTTCTTTGGAAGAACATAACATTAAAAATGTTATTCTTTATGGTTCCATGATGCATGAGGCAGCTGAAAAGGTGTTATCCAAAAACTCGGTAAACGGAGAATATTATTTGGCTTCTTCTCATGAAGAAATCAAGAAGATTCTTCTCGATCAAATCACCTTTCCCTTTTCTAAGGTGATCGTTTTGTTTAAAGGTTCAAGAGCTATGAAGTTAGAAGAAGCCATACCTACGGAGTGGATCGAGCATGAATCCTGGAATCATTCCTAAAAATTTAGGCATAGCTTTTCTTTTGGCTTTGGCAGTCGGAATGGTTTTTTTCCCACTCTTTATTCGGTGGCAGCAGCAACGCCAACTCGGCCAAAAGATTAAAAAAGAAGGACCGAATCTCCATCTTCACAAAGAGAATACCCCCAGTATGGGCGGCATTATTATATTTATAGCTATTTTTGTGGTATATGGAGTGGGAAGGCAGTATTGGCATGGCAATCTCCTGCCGATTATCCTTCTTGCTGGGTATACCCTTTTGGGATTGGTTGACGATTGGTATAAGAGTTATTTGGAGAAACCCTGGGGGATAAAAGCCCGTTATAAATTTTTGTTTCAAGTTCTCCTTGCCGGTTTGATACTTTGGTTGGCAAGGGATGGGATACCGGCTCAAATTACCATTCCCTTTAGCCATTATGTGATTCCCATATCATTTCCACTCTTTTTTGGGTATGGAATTTTTATTATCGTCGCGACCTCCAATGCTTTTAATATCGCTGATGGTTTGGACGGATTGGCAGCTGGCTCGGGAATTCTCACCTTGCTTTTTTGGGGTTGTCTTTTATTGATTATGAATCAAAATCAGCTTTCCTGGTTGGCCTTTGGAGCAATCGGAGGGTTAACGGCTTTTTTATGGTTTAATGTCTGGCCGGCAGGTATCTTTATGGGAGATTCCGGATCACTGGGCTTGGGTGCGCTGATCGGTTTTATGGCGCTTCTTTCTGGGCAATCCCTATTGATCATTTTTTCGGCGCTGGTGTTTTTTATCGATACTCTTTCAGTGATATTGCAGGTTTTTTCTTTTAGGTTTTTGGGTCGGAGATTATTTTTAATGAGTCCAATCCATCATCATTTTGAATTAAAGGGCATGAAAGAAACTCAAATAACCGTGCGTTTTTGGATCATTCAAGCTATTGGAATTACTGTAGCTTGGTTAGGACGGCTTCAATAGGCTTATGATGAATTATTTGGTTGTGGGAATGGGAAAAACTGGAGAAAGTACCGCTCATTTTTTACTTGATCGCGGTGAGAAGGTATTTGGATATGACGATCAGAAAAAATGGAACGATATATCCTCAAAGATTCTCAACCATCGGAGCTTTTCGCCACTCAGGCCGATTGACCTCTCCAAACTCAATTGGAGCAAGATCCAGGAATGTATCGTCAGTCCAGGTATTCCTTCTCATCACCCGGTTCTGGCCAAATGCGAACAGGAGAGGATCCCAATCGTGAGTGAGGTGGAATTAGCCTGCCGGATGTTGAAATTTCCTCTGATTGGTATTACTGGTTCCAACGGAAAGAGCACGACCGTCGCCTTGATTGGTCATATTTTAAATCAGGCGGGTTTAACGGTTTTTGTAGGAGGGAATTTTGGAACACCTTTAATTGATTCAATCTCTTTCCAATGCTCCTATCAGTGGGGTGTGGTCGAACTGAGCAGCTTCCAGCTGGAGAGGATTGTGAAGGCAAGGTTTCAGATCGCTGGTATTCTGAATCTTGCTCCCAATCATTTGGACCGACACCAAACCTTTAGAGATTATTTTATGCAAAAACAAAATATTTTTCTCAATCAAAAAAAAGAGGATGTGGCGGTTGTCAATTTTTCCAATCCCAGTTGGCATACCCAACTTTGTTCAATGCTCAGCAGCTCGATCATTCCCGTAACCTGTTTTGGACAATTGCTGGAAGGTTTTTATTGGAAAAACCAAAAAATTGTTGAACGATTTGAAGGGAAAGAAAGAACTATTGACTGCCATCATTGGCAGCTCCCCGGGGAGCATAATCGGGAGAATTTATTATTTGCCACAGCAATTTGCCGAGCAGTGGGAGTTGAAGTTGAGCACATTGAAGAATCACTGTTGAGTTTTCAAGGATTAAACCACCGAATTCAGAAAATTGCAGAAATCAATGGTATTCTATTCTATGATGATTCAAAATCGACGACACCAGCATCTACCTGTGCAGCCATTCATTCCCTGAACGGTCACATTATTTTGCTGTTAGGGGGGAGAAGTAAAATTCAAGATTTTTCTGAATTAACCCGAAATCTTACTCCGGAGAAAATAAAAACCGTCATTCTATTTGGAGAAGATCGAGAACTCATTTATAATTTTATACCAGAATCAATACCAACCTATTTATTCCCTACCTTAGACGAAGCTTTTACAAAAGTCCGTTCTCTGTCAGTACCGGGTGATTGCGTACTCTTATCTCCAGCTTGTACCAGCTGGGATCAATATACCAACTACCAGGAAAGAGGTGAACATTTTTTCCGTTTAGTCTATGGGAACCAATGAAGATTTTTTAAACCAATGGTCATCAGTCAAATCCAACGAAAATCATTTCAAACGCTGGTGGTGGGAAATCGACCCTTACCTTTTTTGGTCGACGATTCTCTTGCTGTGCATTGGTTTGATCATGGTTTTCAGTGCCAGTATGACCACCTCAATTATGTCTTACAGCGATCCCTATTATTTTTTTAAAAAGCAGATGGTTGGGGTTGCCCTGTCCTCCTTTTTTTTCTTTGTAGCCACCTTTATCCGACTCGATTTCGTTCGGAAAATGAGTTCGAAATTACTCCTTCTTTCGGTGGTGATGCTTGCTCTGGTTTTCTTCCCCTATATTGGCAGAATGGTGGGAGGGTCCTATCGGTGGATAGATTTTGGCATCATGCGTTTTCAACCCTCTGAATTGGCAAAATTGAGTTTAATTATATATATGGCAGATACCTTGGCAACCCACCGTCATCGAGCTCAAGATTTTTGGTATGGAGTCGTACCTTTTCTCTTGGTGGTTGGAGTCATGGGTGTTTTAGTTATTATGGAACCCGACCTTGGTACCACTCTTTTTTTGGCGGGCATAACCTTTATCATGCTGTTTTTGGGGGGACGAAAAATCATACACCTCCTCTATCCGATTTTTGCCGGAATTCCCATCCTCCTCTTTTTGATTTTTGCTAGCGGGAATCAATATTGGAAAGCACGGCTTGAAGCGTTTGTTGATCCCTGGAAAGAGCCGTTAGGGAAGGGATTTCAAATTATTCAGTCTTTAATTGCCATTGGTTCAGGAGGTTTATTTGGTCGGGGGTTAGGGGAGAGCCGACAAAAATTTTTCTATCTTCCCGATCAGCATACTGATTTTATTTTTGCCATAATTGGAGAAGAGTTAGGTTTTGTGGGAACTGTGGGAGTGGTCATTTTATTCTGCTTGCTTTTTTGGCGAGGATGGCAAATTGCAATTCGATCAGGGGATGATTTTCAAGCTTTGTTAGCAATGGGAATTACGCTCAGCATTATGATGCAGGTCATTTTCAATATGAGTGCTGTGCTTAAAATTCTTCCAGTATCAGGTGTTCCTTTGCCTTTGGTGAGCTATGGCAACTCCTCGATGCTGATTACCATGATTGAAATCGGTTTGTTGTTCAATATTGCCCGACAATCAAGGGTGAATCATTTTGAATGAAATATTTATTGCAGCTGGTGGAACTGGTGGGCATATCTTTCCAGCGCTCAGCATTGCTCAACATTTATCTCGTGACTTTCCGGTTCGCTTTATTGGGACCAAAAGAGGGATGGAAAAAATATTCGTTCCCCAAGCTGGCTTTTCACTCTCGTTTATTCGAGCCCGAGGATGGAACCGGACCTCAGCTCTGGATTTTCTTCGTGCCTTTGGCGATGATATAGTAGGTTTAATACAAAGTGGGTATCTTTTTATCAAATTTCGACCTCGAGCGGTTTTGGTTTTTGGCAGTTATGTCTCTTTGCTGATTGCTTTTTGGGCGAAACTGTTTCGAGTCCCAATCTTTGTGCAAGAACAGAATATCCGTCCAGGTTTTGCCAACCGGATTATATCCCGTTGGTCAAAAAAAACTTTTGTTCCGGTGGACGAGGCCGTTAAAGGCTTTCGAGATTCAAATCAAATAATCGTGGCCGGCAACCCCTTACGGGACGAGGTGCTTGATTGGCAGGGAAAAGATAAAGAAGCCAAAGAAAAACTGGGTCTTGATCCCCAGAAGAAAACTCTGCTCATCATTGGGGGGAGTCGAGGTTCTCACCTGATCAATCAAGCCTTTTGGCAGATATTGCCCTCCATAGAAGAATGGAATTTTCAAGTGATCCATATCACTGGAGATGAATCCTTTCAAGAAGCCAAAAGAACGGCAGCTCTTTATCCATTTCCTTATTTGGTTTATGAGTTTTATCCAAATCCAGGAATTTTTTATGCGGCAGCTGATTTAGTCATCAGTCGTTCTGGTGCCAATGTCACCTATGAATTGTTTTGTTTTGGCCTTCCAGCCGTCCTGATACCTTTTTGAGGAGCAACTGAAGGCCACCAATTATATAATGCCCAATGGTTGGGGGAAAAGCAGCCGGTGGTCATTATCGATGAAAAAAGGCTTCAACCAGAAGGCTTGGCTCAGGCGATTCGAAGCCTATCAGAGCTTCCAGCAAAAAAATATAAAAAAAATGAAGATTTTCGATTTTCAGCAGCACGAATTGCTGGTATGATTGTCAAAGAGATCCGTAGGAGGAAATGAATTGAACGCTCATCTCGTCTCATTACCTAACGAACTCTATTTTATTGGTATTGGCGGCACTGGCATGAGTGCCTTGGCAACCATCGCTTTTGAAATGGGATTTCAGGTTAGTGGTTCTGATATTTTTTCCGGTGAAAACACTTGTCGACTTCAGGAAAAAGGCATCCCGGTATTTATCGGTCATTCAAGAGAAAGAATTAAAAATATATCTGCAGTGGTTATTTCCTCCGCCATCCCCCCAGAAAATGTCGAACTTCAAGAAGCCATTCAACGGAACATACCCATTATTCACCGAGGAGAGATGTTAGCTTTTTTTCTCAATCAAAAAAAGGGCATAGCTATTGCAGGTACCCACGGAAAAACCACCACGACCTCGATGATTTCACTGTTATTAGAAGTAGCTGGCCTGGATCCGACGGTATTGGTAGGTGGAGAAGTAGAAGATATTGGAGGAAACGCTCGTTTCGGAAATGGAGACTATTTTGTTTCGGAAGCGGACGAGAGTGACGGATCTTTTTTAAAACTCAACCCTTATTGTGCTGTCATCACCAATATCGAAGATGACCATTTGGAATATTATGGAAGTCAAGAAAATGAACTCAATGCTTTTGTTTCCTTTGCCAATGGTGTAAAAGATGGAGGTTTCATAGTCGCCTGTGGAGACCATCCCAATGTACAGACGATGTTCAACCGGCCTCTAAAGACCAATTTGGCTACCTATGGTATGGTTAACGATAGAGTTGATATTCTCGGGACGCTTATCGAAGAAAGGGCGGAAGGTTCATTATATCAGGTCACTTACCGTAATCAGGATTTGGGGTCTTTTATCCTCAATATCCCGGGGATTCATAATGTGATCAACTCCTTAGCCTGCATAGCGGTTGGGATCAGGCTTGGTATTGGTAAAAAAATCATTGCCGACGCCTTAGAAATGTTTCGGGGAGTGAAGAGGCGTTATGAACGAATTGGTTATGTTGATGGAACCTTGGTTGTAGATGATTATGCTCACCATCCTACTGAAATGGGTGTGGTGTTAAAAACAGCGTTGAGCCGGACCTTAGGAAAAGTCATCGTCGTTTTCCAACCTCACCGCTATACCAGGACGAAGCGACTGTATAGAGAAATGGCAGAGATACTCAAGAAGGCTCATCAAGTGATCCTCTTTCCCATTTATTCGGCAGGAGAAAAACCGATTGAAGGTATTTCATCCAATTTAATTTATGATGAGATGAAGAAAACCGGTTATGATGGAGTTTATATGGTTACAACAATAGACGAAGCTCTCCAAATCACTGAAAACATGATCGGTCCAGGAAATATACTTATTACCATGGGAGCCGGAGACGTATGGAAAGTAGCCGACAATATGTGCAGGAAAAATGGAAATCAATTGAGAAAGAGTACGCCGGTTCTCCGGACCTGATTGTTACACCACAGGCTGAAATGAAGTTTTATACCACCTGGAAAATTGGTGGCCGGGTTATAGCTTTAGTTGATGTTTTAAGGGGTGTCATGTTCCCCAATTTATTTTTTAAAATGCAAGAACTGGATTGTCCCTGGAAAATTCTGGGAAAAGGATCAAATATTCTGGTAAGCGACCAAGGTTATTCTGGTGTAGTTATTCGTCTTGCTGGTGAGTATTCCAAAATGAATTATCTCGGAAACCAGCGCATTGAAAGTGGTGCTGGTGTTGCTCTTTCTCATTTAGTAAGTTTTGCTCTTGACCACAGTTTAGGAGGATTTGAATTTTTAGTTGGTGTTCCTGGAACGGTGGGAGGGGCCGTTCGGATGAATGCCGGTTGTTTTGGGCAAGAAATCAGCAATTTAATTCAAGAAATCTTGGTCATAGATAATAATGGTAATATAGAGTGGTTGAAGAGAGAGAAGATTGATTTTTTTTATAGAGGATCATCATTGAAGAAAGATAGGTTGACGATTTTGAAAGTTATTTTTCAACTTTTTTCTGATAAACCAGAAAACATTAGAAATAATGTTCGCCGATACAGCCTCCTCCGCAAACAATTGCAGCCGGTAGATTGGCCATCAGCTGGTTGTGTTTTTAAAAATCCGCCTGGTGACTATGCGGCCAGAATTATTGAACAAATGGGATTCAAGGGGTTAAGAACCGGTTTTGCTCAAATTTCCGAGAAACATTCTAATTTTATTATCAATCGAGGATCAGCAACTGCGCAGGATGTCATGTTGTTGATCGATTGGATTCGAAAAGAAGTTCAGCGAGAGAGAAGTATTGTTTTGGAAAATGAAATCGAGGTATGGCAATGAGATATTATAAGTCACAGTTTTTTTTGAAACTCTTTTTTTTTATCTTGTTCTAGGAGTTATCGCCTGGTTGGTTTTTAGCCTCTTTATGAGAGGGAATCTCTTTGCAGTGAATCAGATAGAAGTGAGTGGGAATCGAAGTCTGTCGGGAAAATACATACAAAGTGCCTCGGGTATTCAAGTTGGACAGAGTATTTTTGGGATACGAAGTTGGGAAGTTGAAAACCGGATCAAAAAAATTAACGACGTAAAAAGTGTAAAAGTTCAAAAAGTTTTTCCTCATCTCATTCGAATCGAAATTGTGGAAAGAGCTCCCTTGGCAAAAGTTGTGGTTGGAGATACCTGGTTTTATGTAGACGATCAAGGGGTGAGAGTGAATACTCCATCGGATAGTCCCGATCAATTAATTTCTCTTTTTGTACCATCCCTCGAATATGATTCGATTCCAATAACTTTAGAGGTTATTCGCACTTGGATGAGCGATTTTGATACACCTTTGAAGCTGGTAAAAATGGTTCATAATAATCTGTTTATTTTACAACTTCAAAATGATATATTTATCAAGTGTGAGAGTGTTCAAAATTTGAAAGAAAAAGTCCCGGTTTTGAAACCCTTGTTGAGAGAAGTTCAGGTAAAAGCTCTCAAAGTGGTCGGTTTTGATCTGCGCATGAAAAAGGACATTGTTCTTATCCAAGACGAGGAGGAAGTTTTTTGAAATTATTTAAATATATTGAGACATCAAATCCAACTATTGCAGCGGTTGATGTTGGAACCAGCAAGGTCTGCACGTTAATCGGGAAGATTCGATCCAATGGAATCGAAATATTAGGTATTGGATTAAGTGCTTCGTCTGGGATAAAAAAAGGAAAAGTTGTTGATGTTGAAAAGGCCTCCCATTCGATAAAAGAGTCTCTTCTCAATTCCTTGAGT
>DPKX01000191.1 GCA_003542295.1 Candidatus Atribacter hydrocarboniphilus | reverse complement strand
AGCGATAGAAAGGACCTTTGCTTTCAGGATCAGGCTCGACCATGCGCCCCGAGAAGGTAGCACGCGGCAGTTTGAAGGAAACCCCTGCCCACCTGGCTGAACGCACCTCCCGGACTGCCAACGAATCGCGAACTTCAGAGGCTGACCAGAGGGTTTTGATGGGGGTGCCGGTGGAACCACTGGTGGCAGACACCACCTCCGGGAACGGTTTTTGATCCTGACGGCAAAATGCATGAGGATTGGTTCGAATGGGATCCTTATCTAACAAGGGGAGATCAGCCAATTTCCCATTGAGCGCAGCCTGTTTTTGAACCTGATTCCAATTTTCGCGATAAAACGGAATTTCTCTCACACAGATGGATAACAATTGCTGGAGAGTTTCTTGTTGATATAAATCAAAATGTTGTCTGGAATAACGATCGCGATCTAGGTACCCCTTTTTAAAAAGCTTGTAATTTCCTCCAAAACGTAACCAGTACCAGTAGAGCCCATAGCTAGAGATAACCAGGTTTTGTAGATGGAAAGGAAGATGAGAATAAAACTTATCAATTACGCCCATACAATATCAATCTTTATTTATGAATGATTAGTTTTCTGAATAATGGATTTATACAATTCAACTATTTCTTTCGATCTAACTTCCCAAGTAAAACCATTTTCAATTGTTTCATGAGCATTTCTACCTAAGAAATACCTCTTCTCCCCATCCAGTATCAGTGAATTAAGTCCCTCCTTCAATGAATTAACATCTTTCGGTTTTATCAAAAGCCCATTTACTCCATCTTGAATGAGACTGGGAACACCTCCCACATTGGATGCAACACACGGCAAACCATAGGACATTGCTTCCATAATGGCATATGATTGATCCTCAATGTAGGTAGGGAAAGCAAAAATATCAGCATAGAGATATTCTTGGTGTTTTTGCTCATCAGTGACTGAACCAATGTACTTGATGATTTTTTTTTCATCTTTTTCTTCAAGATACTTCTTAACAAAAACAGTATCTTTTGTGTCAGCTCCAACAATTCTTAATTCCAAATCCGGGTATTCTTTGCTGAGTAATATAAATGCATCAATTAGTTCAATTATTCCTTTTTCTAAAACTACTCTGGTTAGAAATAAAATGGATAAATTATCCTTCGGTATTTTTGTTATTTCTGATGGTAAATTGACAGCATTCCCTACATAAGTAATTTTTTCATCTGGCAACCCGATTATCTGCCATGTTTCTTTCATTTGTGGAGAGCCGGTCATTATACGATCATTGATTGATGCAGATTTCCGGATCAACTTTTGAATGGGTGAGGATGATTGATGATACCAATCTCGCATGTTTCCCCCATGAACATGAACTATTGTTTTCCTTCCTAAAAGTTTTCCTAAGAATGCAAGCCACATTTTTTCAAAAAAGCCCAAACCTGAATTGGATTGAATATGGACAATATCAGGAGACCAGAAAATTAGCATAAACAAATAATTTATAGTTAATAAAAAGGAATTAAGATAATTCACTATTATTCGGACAATGCCTGAATATTCTTCTTTATTCAGAATGTTCAGACGCACGACCTTATAATCTATTGTTTTAAATACATCAGAACCGAGAAGACCCTGAATATAGGAAACCATACCCCCCATTGGAGGTGGTAATGGCGCCACGTGTAAAACCTTAATTTTTCTTTTATCAATCATGTTTCACATTATCCAAATATTGTTCCATGTGCGTAATCATTTCTTTCGCTCGTATTTCTAATGTATTCTGTTGGGCTAAAAGATAACCTTTTCTGATATTTTTTTTTCGAATTTCCTGATCAGAAATAAGCTGAGAAATAGCTTTTGCAAGATCTTGAGGTAAGCGAGGGGAAATTAATAAAGCGGCTCCTTCAACATAATCAGGGATAGAGCCTACCCGGGTAGCAATCACCGGCAGTGAATGAGCCATCGCTTCCCAAATGGTGCGAGGGAAACCTTCAGATGCCTGAGAAGCAATTACATAAATATCAGCCTGCTTGTAAAATTGAAATAGATTCGGACCTAATGGAAAGTAACCGTGATACTTAATTCTTTTTTCCAATCCAAATTTTTTCGATTTTTCTGTGATCTCCTCCAATACGGGATCACCTTTTACTTGCATTCCAACCAGATCAAACATGATATCTACACCTGATTTAACTAATATTTGAACTGCCTCAAGAATATCCAATAAGCCTTTGGCACGATCCATGCGCCCTGTATATAAAAGTCGAATTGGAATTTTTTGACATGTGTCTTCTCTTATAAAAAAATCCCTGTTCGAAAGCGTTGTTGTCTTGGTTTCAATTAAGATTGGAACTTTTCTCTCCCAGCGGTTGAAAAAATCATAACTATTTACAAATGTCAGGCTTTGTTTTGCAATTTTTAATTGTTGTTGAGCATTCCACCATGACCATAATCGTATGAGTTCTTTCCGCCACTTCGGCTGTGGTAGATCGTCTATCCCAGCCAGGTAATCGCCGACAATCAATAA
>DPKX01000019.1:12870-27980 GCA_003542295.1 Candidatus Atribacter hydrocarboniphilus | reverse complement strand
GGGATGATGAGGATATTCACAGTCACCCAGCGTGGTGGGAAAGTATAATGTGATTGATAAAAAGTCGAAAAATTATATATTTAACCAATCATTTAAAAGTATCGGTTGGTTTATTGTTTAAAAAATATTTCAAATTACAATATTAACTTGAAAACGACCTTCTCCCGATTTTAGTTCAAGTCCTTTTGTATATAAAACCAAATCGATTCGAAGAACATTGTCTTGGTTTTATTGAAACGTTTTGAAAGATATTCCAGATTTGACCAGTTTTAAACCAGGAAAGCAGACCTTAAAAAAGTCACTTCCCCAATGATTTAAGCTCATTTTAATCAATGCGAGTCTTATCCAGGATACCCTGGTGGATCTGTCCTTTCAGGGTAAATTGAAAAATAATTATCCCTATCACCTGGAATAATTAAAAAAATTTCCAACTGGTCTTCGCCTGGAGCCGGGGCAATAAGTAACAATCTTTCAACCTCAAAACACAATAAACACTTTATAGATTAGAGAAGAGCTTCGTTTTATTCTCCTAGATTATTTTAACTGTCCATTATTGGCTTTCCATTCACAAGAATCGCTTACGTTAAAAGTTTTTTCTCCGATTATCCATCAATGATATTTATGGAGAAAAGCTCCAATGAGACCAAAGCATGATTTCCACTTGGAAAGTTACGAATCACCCGCGCTATCATAGTTGGATCTATTCATTAATCCTTCGAGACTCTTGGTGATGCAGAATGTGACACGTTCTTTCTTGGGTGGGTTCAAAATGGTAATCAATGTCATTAAAAAACTCTTTCCAAGATATCAATTTCTTTCGGAGTTTTTCACGATGTTTATTACCTATCAAGGATTTAATTTATACGATTCAGGAACCTATTAGCCGTGGTTAGATCAACCGAGGTCATTATCCTTAAATTTTGTCTAGGATCCCATTTTAAAAGAGCCTTGGGAGAGGCATCAAGTACATTATGCAACCTCGTACTAGCCGAAATTTTTGAAATTGGTTCTTATAATGTGTACAATTGATTCGTATGGACTTAACTAAATTCAGTAAAATTGTTTTAACGTATAAATGATTGTAACAATTTTCTCTTGTCGAGATATGTTATAAAAAGAGGATATTAAAATGATATTTAAAATGATTTGAGTACTTAGGTTATTGATGGAGGTGAAGAATGAAAAGATATATTTTGGTTATGGGGGTTCTTTTTCTCTTTTTTCTCGTTTTTACTTCGCTATCTCATGCGCTCCTTTCCCAATCCATAAACCCGGATGAGTCTTGGCTCACCATCTATCAGGACATTGATCGGGCTTGGGTAGCGGAGAAGGTCACCTTGTCGCTCCATCAAGGTGAAAATCGTTTCTTCTTAACCGGAGACAATCTTCTTCAAGAAAGGTTCTACTTTCATCCCTATGATTCATCTACTTCATTAAAAACCATTAGTACCACCCCTGCAAACCGATACCAAATTGAAATTGCAGCTCAACAGGCTGGATCTTACTCATTTCTTCTTTCCTTTTTTATGAGCGGATTTAACTGGAAAGAGCGCTATATGGCAATTTGGGATGAAAAAAGTGCCAATTTTTATCTTTATCCATCTGTGTATCTTTCCAATCGGAAAAACATTAATTGGAAGAATGTTCATGTCAGTTGGCTACTTGGAAAACCAGCCTTTATATTTAATGGAGATAAAGGCGGAATTCCTGAGGAAGCAGCTCTTAGTGCTGCCGATGAAGTCCAACCTCAAGTGATGATGCGGGAAAGACCAGTAATGATGGAAAGGGTATCAGAATACCAGGTATTTCATTTACCCTATATGATTGATTTACCGGCTCAAAGCGTCCTGCAAGTTTTTCCAGGGTTGAGAAAATTTCCAGTCAAAGAAATCATACGAATTGATAAAGGAAATCTCAAGAGAGTTTTAAAGATGAAAAGCGAAGGAGATCCTTTACCTCAAGGATGGGTGACAATATTTGGAGAAAATCAGTCGGTTTTAGGAACCTTTCAGTTCCCATGGGTAAGAACTCAAGAAGAGTTTGAAATCTCAATTGGAACTATTAAGACTTTCCAAGCAGAACGAAGAGAAAAAAGTTATAAACGTTTAAAAGTGGACTGGAATGAAGATAGAAATATTGCCAGTTTTTGGTCGGAGATTATAATAGAATTCGACCTGGTAAACCATAGTAATACAGCTAAACCAGTGGAGATTATTGAACCATTGCCAGTAGAGGCTAAGCTCACCGACAGTCAAGGATGGCGCTGGGAAGATGGAAATGCTCACTTGGAAATAACCGTCGAACCGGAACAAGAACAAAAAGTTATCCTGAGATACGAATATAGGGAGGTGTGGTCATGAAAAAACTCTGGATGATATTGATCACCATCCTTTTGGTAAGTAGTATCGCTTTTGCCCAGGACTTAATAATAGAGAAAAGCCCTGAAGAAATCATTGTTTTTGCCGGGGATTCAATGTTTTATCAAAGAGAAACCTGGATGGTTGAGCTTCAAGCAGGAGAAAATATTTATTCCTGGGGGAAGCCGCTTTCGTTAAATGATGAAGAAGTATTTATTCAGGTTGAGGGAGGGATTTTACGAGGTACCATCAATGACTCATCGAATCAAAATACCATTGTTTCAATTTATACCGATCAACCAACTACCGGGATGATACATTTAACTTTCCCCCTTGCACATTTGAGTTTGAACTACTTATACCAATTTTTTTGGGAACCTGATGCAGTTGCTCCAGTGGGAAGGTTGTTGGTTGATATTACCAACCAAAACCAGGATGCGTTTCGGAATACCGTTTTTGTCATTGCCAATAAGCGGTTTGTTCTCAATCTGGAGTCTTTTGAAACCAAGCGACTTATCGTTGAAGAATTTCCAACGATCAATGCGGAAAAAATTTCTCGTTATAACCCAAGCTATTTTCACGACACCAATATCCATTTCTTTTGGGATCTTCTTCTTCCCGATGCTATTTTGTTCCCTGGCAAAGCTGAATATTTTGAAAAGTCCTCAGCCGGAATAGTGTTTTTAGGGGAGAATTATTTATCAGGAGAAACTTCCCAATTACGAGCTGAAGTGGGGGAGAGTACTGATATCATTGTTGAAGAAAAAATTGAAAAACGAGAAAAAATAAACCAAATTTATAACAAGGAAGGGCAGGAAGTGCTCTTTGATACTCGAGAGAAAAAAACCTACCGGGTAGCAAACCGAGGGCCAGAAAAAAAGAAGATTGAAATATTCGTTCCTCTTCAATCGAGTTATGAATTGATCTCTTATTCTGTGCCTTTAAATCGAATTGAAATGAATCAGATTTCCTTTATTCTGGATTTAGATTCCCTGCAGGAAATTAATGTGAATCTTGAGGTATCAGGAAAAAATTTAACTTCCGGGTTCGTGTTTCGGTAGATGGAGAGCTATTTAACCGTTTGAAAGGTATCGTTGATGAGGATGAAAATACCTCTCTTAACAGGTTTTAGGAGAATATAGTGCATTTACTATCTTGAAAACCTACGGGTATGATGCATTAAGCCCCTACAAAAGATTATAAAATGTAGGGGCTTAATGCATTGCGCCTGATCTTCATGTAATGTAGCGACCTGCCATGGCATGTCGAATCTTGGATTTTTATCCTTATCTGCTGCCACCAAAGTAGCATAAGGGTATATCCCGTAATTATAGGAACGAGTGAAAATGATCAAAAAAAATGAGCAGGATCCGACCCCTATAAATCTCCCTCAATGGGGAAATTAAAAAAAAGAAAGGATGTTGATGATGAGATTTAAACCAAAGGGAATTCTTTTAATAAGTCTTATTTTCATTTTTCTCGTTATTCAAGTTGGTTTTGCCCAACAGCTTGAGCCACCTCCTGCTGAACCATCCCATTGGACGGGACTAATTGGGACTTATTCTTTATCTTCTCAAGATGGAAACACCTTTTATTTAAGAGAAAACCAAGGCAGATTGGAAATCTTATTTCCACTCGTTGAAACTCAACGAAAAACTGAGAGTTTGGTTTTTCAAGGAAAAACCTACGAAATCGTTCCTTTAAAAGAAATTGAATCAGATATCTTTCAATTGCCACCGGTGAATGAATTGGGAGTGAGAAAGTTTCGCATTATTCGCGATCAGGATGGTTTTGCAATCACTATCAATGCTGGAAAAAAAGAATATCAAAGACTATTTTACGGTCCAGAGAAAGGGAAGGTTTTTAAAATTCAACCGACGAAATCATTGGAAAAACTTCAAGCCGAAGCAATAAAGGCAAATCCTCCAATCGAGAAGGGCGAATTTTTAAAAGTGGATTTAGTCGAATTAGTTAAGCTTGATAAAAACCTAAAACTTGATATCCGCTATGCAACTGAAAACAATTTTATGGGAATCCCTTTGTATTCTCAACCCCGAGCCTTTTTACAACGGCCAGTTGCTGAAGCTTTGGTGAAAGCCCACAAAAAGCTTCGAGCAATTGGTTATGGTTTAATCATTTTTGATGCCTATCGTCCCTGGTATGTAACCAAGATGTTTTGGGACGCAACTCCACCATCATTGAGAAATTTCGTTGCTGATCCGAAAGCCGGATCCCGTCATAATCGAGGAGGTGCAGTTGATGTTGGCTTATATGATATTGAAAGCAACCAGCCGATATTTTTTGGTGGCGATTTCGATGAATTTTCCGAACGATCTTTTGTTACCTATCCAGGAGGAACCAGTCGAGAAAGATGGTTTCGGGAAATCCTTCGGCAAGCTTTAGAAGCTGAAGGATTTGAGGTTTATGAGGATGAATGGTGGCATTTTGATTATAAAGATAGTAACAAGTACCCAATAATAAATATTTTATTTGAAGATATTCGTTAACAAGCAGTTCGAGATAGTGACCTTATTCAAAAGGACAAAATGAAAAATTCAAGTTGAAAACAAGTAAAGGCGCAATTTTATTGCGCCTTTACTTGTTCCCTAATGATGATAATCAGATCTGGTAAATCAGTTCCCCAGTTTCCTATTTAACTATATTAAAAAGGTCTGATTCTGAAATTGTGAATTAATCACCTAAAATTAAACGAACAAAGACCGATGGATCAAGCACACGGAAGGTAAAAGACTCGGTAAAAAATAAATTGATATACTTATCGTCATGGTTTTCATATCCAATTGAAACGTCTTGTCCAAGAGTGAGTTCAAAATCTCCTCCTCGAGTGGAAGTGATAAGCGCATCCTCTAATATTGGAACCGGAATAATTGTAGCTTTTACAATATTCTCAATTGATTTATTGAGGGGATACCCACTTTTCATTCCGGCTAAGTCACCCCAGAGCAGCGGATTGATGAGAAGCGCGTAAGGACCCTCTACTGAGGCATCGTTTAATATCGTGGTAGCCTCGATGGCGGTTCCAAGAAATTCTCCTGGATCATGAGAAAAGGGAAGGGGTTCGTATTCTAATACCGGTAAAATACCATCGATATCTCCTGGTTCAAAACCATGATAAATAGCTTTTTCTTCAAAAAGAGCAGTTTGTTTGGCTGCATCAATAAGGGGAGTAAAGTCAACATCTACCGCTCCCCGGGAAATATTATCTAATTCCCACAGATCGAGTTGAAATGAGGTTCGAATTTCAACCAACGGTTGAATCATATGTATCCCAAATCGAACATCTCCTTCTCTTTGATTTTCAGGGACGTTAAGCCTTCCCAATCCAACCCCAGCATAATCCCATCCCTTTGGGCCAATAACATCAACAAAGTGACGAGCGGTAAGCTGATTGGAAAAGACTTTTTTTGCTTGACGATCAATTTCCTGCCAGGCTTGATCGGTTATGGGCGCTAATTTTCTTTTTAATATATCCATGGTTTCCTCCTTGATGATTGTAGAAATAATTTTCAGTCCTTTTTCAGAAGGACTATTTCAGGTTACCAATCCCCAAGTCACCTGGTATTTCAGGTTTAGCCGACCTTTCCGATGTTTCAATGTTTCCAATTGGCTCATTGGTGAATAGATAAGATTTTAAGTTCTCATTCCATCCTTCCATATTTCGCCGCAGCCATTCTAAAATCATGCTGGCATGTTCTATTTCTTCTTCTAAGTTATGCATGAGAATGGTTTTCATTTCTGGTTCAGCAGTTGCCGCAGCCCTTTGGTGATACCAATCAATAGCTTCAATTTCTTCTTTTAAACTATTAAGAGCTCGATGAATATCTCGGTCTGCATTCGAAAGTTCTTCCACGGGTTCAATATAATTGGTCAAAATTGAACACCTCCTTATCAATCATCAATAATTCTATTATATACTTTTTCATATACGAATTGATTGGTATCATAGTAACTATAATTTTGCTTTTATTCAAGTTTTATGCTAAGAGTTTTTTGAAGTAAGATCAGGCATGAATCGAATAAAAAGGAAGGAAACGAATATGAAAAGAAACGGTTTGACTAGTTGGTGGATTATCGGAATTATTCTTGCTATCGGAGTTTTGGTTGGAGGAAGTACAGTTTTTTCTTTAGATGAGTCTCAACAATTTAACATTACAGTGACAGAAACAGAAGTGAGGCCTGGACAAGAGATATTAGTGAATTATGCCGCTTCTTCCGATTGGAGTTCAGATGCTTGGATAGGTTTGATTCCTGCCGATATTCCTTTGGGTAACCAAAAACTTGCCGATGAAAACGATCTTGATTATCGTCATTTAAAAAACACCAGTCAAGGGATGCTCTCCTTTATTGTTCCTGATGTTGAAGGGATTTTTAATTTTCGCTTATATCCCAGCGATGATGATAGCTATCCGGAAGTAGCGATAAGCGATTCTATTAAAGTAGTCAAAGAGCCAATTATTCCTTTGGATTCCAGCGGTGATAAATTGAAATCGGAGAATCCTGTTGACGAACTTCCCTCATTTCCTGACCAGGATATAGATGAAACGTCTCTTTCCAAACTGCCGGGAATTGGTCAAATTACGACCAATATTCCCATTCTTACCCCGACTCCAATTCCAACTCTTTCAGAAATATCTTCCTTTCCCATTAATGTGGGGGAAAAGAATGGACTTCCCTCTCTTTCTCCATCCGAATCACCCTTTCCTGAGTTTTCGCTCCCTCCTGCTGATACCAATCCACCTCAAGTGGTGTCAATCCGTCCTCGTACTGGGGCTGTAGAAGTTTCTTTGAATGTTCAAATCGAAATTCATTTTGATGAACCAATTCAATCTGGTCCAACTTTTCAAACCATTACTTTTACCGACCAATTACTCAAACCAGTTCAATGTGATGTTGAAATACTGGATACCGTTTTATTTATAAAACCTGGTTTGAATTTGGAAGCAAAAACAACTTATCAGGTTATTTTGCCTCAACAATCTTTAATGGATATGCACGGAAATTCATTGACGGATAATTTAATTTTTACCTTTACAACCATGGGTCCACCGCCAATGTCGACCGTGTCTCTTCCTTTCATCGGGGGGAAATCCCAAGAAATTATAAACATACCAATTTTTTTTAACGGATCTCAAAAAATTGTCCATATAGAAATGCTTTTGAACTTTGATCCCAATCTCCTTGAATTTTTAAAAATAACTCCTGGAGAAATTAATGATGAATGGCTTACCCGAGCGGAAATCGCCGACCATGGTCGAATCCGATTGAATATTGCTCAAGGAGAAGACCAAAAACTAACCAAAGACCGAGGCTCGATTGCTACTTTGCAATTTCGGGTGGTCAGTCGAGACAAAACTCCCTCCCAATCAGAACTCGTGCTCGAAGAATTAAAACTACTCGATCAAAACCAGGCAATGCTTCCTGGAACAGTTTTAAGTGGAATGTTTTCCCTTATTGGAAGTGCGAGTGAGGCGGTTTCGAGTACCGGTGAAACTCCAACTCCGATATCTACCAGTGCCCCGGTTCAGGTTGAATTGGCGGATATGATTGTTGAGCCATCATCTTTACTGAATGGGAAGATTGGGGAAGAGTACCTTTTTAAGGCGACTCTTGAAAATATTCCCGTTACGATAAAAAACATAAAATTCCAATGGAATTTTGGCGATGGATCAAAAATAATCGACAGTTCACAAGGTGAAATGTCTCATATATTTATTCAACCAGGACAATATGAAATAACCGTGAAAGCTTTTAATCTGAATAATGGTCAAATGATTGCCATGAAGAAATTAAAAGTGGGAATTATCCAGGAACCACCGGTTTCGCCAACCATAAACACCACCGAATCTCAAACAAAAGCTCTTACTTATCGGGAAAAATTTTCCAACGGTAAATTGAAAATTCAATATACCTATTTGGTTCGTCCCGATGGAACTCAAGTGAAAAATGGCTTGGAAACCAGCTGGTATGAAAATGGAAAGAAAAAAAGTGAAGGAGAGTATCAGAATGGGAAAAAAGTCGGTGTGTGGGTTTCTTGGTATGACAATGGAGTAATCGGCCAAAAAGGGACTTATCAAGATGACCAAAAAAATGGTGTGTGGATTAAAAATTACCGAAATGGCAATAAGGAATCAGAAGGTCTATATCAAAACAATTTGCGAGAAGGATCTTGGAAAAAGTGGTATGAAAATGGAAAATTATGGGCAGAATTTGAGTGTAAAAACGATCAAATCGTCCCGGGGAGTTATGTAGAACACCGGCCATAAGTCATTATTGGTTTTTCAGGATGATAGACTCTCATGCCACTTTGCATCACCAGATGAGGATGAAAATACTTACCCAGGGATCGTTTTCCCTTTTGCAAAGGGGGTTAGGGGGATTTGAATTTTTTCCTGCTCCGTCATTGCGAGGAACGAAGTGACGTGGCAATCTCATAGAGCCATTCTTTCATTCTGAGGAGGGTGGCGTTTTTTGCCGGACATTATAAGCATCTCATTTATTCCAATTCCACAATTCCACACATAATAAAAGATGACTCATGAGATTGCCACGACCTCAAAAAACGAGGTCTCGCAATGACGACTCAAAGTTCCTTCTCCCTTGATGGGAGAAGGTGAGGATGAAGATGGAAATCCAAGATTCGACATGACAAGGTATGTCGCTAAATTAATAGGGTGTGATTGATCTTCCCCCGTTTTTTTAGAGGATAAAGGAAGAGAATATAATAAATCAGGGGAAGATCAATATTAACCGAAAAGAAAAAATACGTAGACGGAGGCAATAGAAGGGATTATCTATGATGGGGTATTTTTATTTTATATTCTTTTTTGTGCTAGGGATTTTGATTGCTTTTAAAGCTTTTAATGAACTGCCTAAAATTCTCAAAATTTGGATTGGTGGTTTGATTGGTCTGCTGGGTATGATGTGGCTGATCGTACCTATCGCTTTTTTTACTGGTTTTACATTTTTTACCCATATGATTGCCTTAATTATTATGGGAGGTTTTACAATATTTTGGTTTTTACTTTATCCCGAATCAAAGAATCAACCCTTATTGTTTACCGATTATGATACAAGAATTTTTTGGCTGGTCATCCCTTTTTCTATTTATTTTATTTATCTTTTTTACACTCATTATTTGCTTCCTGCACAAGATGGTCTTTATTGTGGAGGCAATGCTTATGGTGATTTACCTTTTCATCTTGGCATTATCACCAGCCTTAAAGAACAACAGGTTTTTCCACCCCAGTACTCGATCTTTCCCGGTATGCGGATGGGGTACCCTTTTTTAGTTGATTCATTTACTTCCAGTCTTTATCTTTTAGGAATACCACTGCGTCATTCTTTATTGTTATCCAGTATGTCAATGGCTGTCCTTCTTCTGACCAGTTTTGTAGTTTTTGCCCAGGAAGTTCTGAAAAAATGGAGTAGTACAGTTATTGCGACACTGCTTTTTTTTATTAATGGAGGTCTCGGTTTTTTCTATTATTTTCCTAAAAATTTATCACCTATCTTTTCTGAAGTTGTAAATTCACCAACCCATCTTTTTGATCAGAATATTATCTGGTCAAATGTTATTTGTGATTTACTGATACCACAAAGAACCACCTTGGGAGGTTGGGCTTTTTTATTGTTGGCTTTGTGGAGTCTCTATCGTGCGATTAATACTTCACAAAGAAAATACTTTTTTTTCAGTGGATTGATAGCGGGTTTGCTGCCCATGATTCATACCCATTCATTTTTAACTTTTATGATTGTTGCAATAGTTTGGTTTAGCTATTTTCTGCTAAAAACGGAAAAGAAAGGAAATTACCTTTTAAATTGGATGATATCGATTCTCCCGATAATTTTATTATCCTTTCCTCAACTGTTTTATTGGACTTTTCCACAGTCGGTTTCGGGAGGATACCTTCGATTGATGCCGGGATGGACGAGCAAAACTGATTTCTGGCCGTGGTTTTGGATAAAAAATACCGGTTTGTTTTTCCTTCTTCTTTTATTAGCGCTTTTTTCACCCAAAAACCGATTAAAATCTTTTTATCTTCCGGCTATTATTCTTTTTATTTTGGCCGAGGTGGTCATTTTCCAACCTTGGGAATGGGATAATATTAAAATATTTTTTGTATGGTATATGTTTAGCGTTATTCTAGTGGCCAACTACCTCGAACAGGTAGCTCAAAAAATACCTAAAAAATCATTGAGAGCTCTTTTTGTTGGAATAGTAGTTGGTGCCTGCATCCTTTCAGGTACGTTTAGCTTGATACGGGAAGCAATTTCTTCAATTCGGCTTTTTACGAGTGATGATTTAAAAATTGCTGAATTTGTCCAGCACCATACACCGGTGGATGCTCTCTTTCTATCTTCTGACTTTCATAATAATCCTATATCAGCATTAGCCGGGAGAAATATTGTAATGGGATATGAAGGCTGGTTATGGTCGCATGGGATTGACTATGCAAAAAGAATGGAGGACGTGAAGGAACTTTTTTCAATTTCTGAAAATTTTGACCACATAATAAAAAAATATCAGATCGATTATATTTTTTTGAGTCCTCATGAAAAGGCTAAATACGGGGAAAGAATCTTCCAACTCACGGACAAATTTCCAATCGTTTACCAAAGCCAAAATTCCCTGATTTTGGGGGTTTCAGAAAGAGCACAACAAGGTTACCAGGACCTGTTGAATCAAGATTCAAATTGAAATTCTTTTTTGGTAAAAAGGAAAAGACAGGTATCAACAATCTCCGAATCATAATAAATGTTTTTATGAAGTTGGATTTCGCGAAGAGCTTCTTCAAGGTGAAAGGGCTCTCGATAGGGACGATTTGATATCATGGCTTCGATAGTATCGGCAACGGCTAAGATTCTTGCTTCAGGTAAAATATCTTTCCCGGTTAAACCTTTTGGATATCCCGATCCATCAATTTTTTCATGATGCTGTAAAATGATTTTACTGACCGGCCAGGGAAAATGGACATTGTTCAATATTTGGTATCCAACCTCAGGATGATTTTTTATCATATTGAATTCAATATCAGAAAGCTGATGAGGTTTCCAAAGGATTTCTTGAGGAAGATATATTTTTCCAATATCATGCAGTAAAGCAGCAATGCGTAATCCATTGATTCTCTCTTTGGAGTAACCCATTTCTTCGGCGATAGCGCAGGACAGCTGCGCAACTCGCTTTTGATGGCCGGCTATATAGGGATCTCTAATCTCGACCATGTCTGAAATAGCTCTGACTGTTCCCTCTAAGGTATTTTGGAGATTTTCCAATAACTTATTGAACTGAAATTCAGTCCGTTTTTCTTTGGTGATATCAATAGTCATCTGATATTTAACTTTTCGACCATCAGGCCAAGGAATGGCTTTATCAATACAACGATACCATTTTTTTTCATTTTGATTAAAAAAATCCCAAATTAAAGTATCGGAATTCTGGTTTTCAAAAATGGTGTGATTAGTACAGAATATACAAGGAGATTGAAAACCATGAAGAACGCGATGACATTTTTGTCCAACAACATCACCCAATTTTTTTTGCAAAGCTTGATTTACGAATAAAAGGGTATAGCTGTCAGGATCGGAGATGTAGAGAGAATGAGGAATCTGATTCAGGATGGTACGTAATTCGCTTGATTGGTTTTCTTTTTTCATTTCCAGGTTTTTTCTTTTAGTAATATCCTGAATAGTTCCAACATAGAAAAATATTTGATTGAACGTGTTCTTTACTTTCCGGGTGTTTATCTCCACCCATTTTGATTGCCGTTGTAATGTATAAAATTGAGCCTCAAATCCAGTGAGTGTATCATTGCTCTCTAATAATGATTGCCAAGCAAGACTTGCTTCCGGAGATACAAATAATTGATAAAAATTGGTATCAGCAGTTTCAAGGTGGAACATTTGTTCGAAGTGCTGGTTGGTTTCAACTAATTTTCCATCAGGATAAATAGCAAAAAAACCTATAGGCAATTCATGAAAATAAAAGAAATCGCTCTTGATTTCCATTAATTCCAAATCTCCCTTATGATTATCTCCCTAAAAATTAAAAAATATAATATTAAAATCTCTTATTATCTCTCAATAGTCAAGTGCTTAATAAATATTATTTATTGATGGATCAATTTTTAGATCCGGTTTTTAATTTTTTAAAGAAGCCAGTAAAAAACCGATCACGAGCTGATTTTTACTCTCAACAGTAGCATCTCACGTTGAGAGTAAAGTGGGAATTGTGTAATTATTTTAATTTTTTTGCTCGGATCCGGTAAAAGATGCTGGGTAAAAAGATAACACTTTTCCTGTTTCTTGGTAGTTTTTATCGACCAGCCTATAAAATCTCTTTTAAGATTATATAATGAATTGAAAGATTATTAAATAGAGTTTTCGGCTTATTCAGCACTCGTATGAAAGAGTGAGTTTAAAAAATATCTTTTATAGAGTGGAATAAAGAGTTTGCAGCCAGGTAATATCAATACTATGAATGATATAATCTATCGGGGTGATGTTACATGACTTCTCGAGAACGTTTAATAGCAGCAATGAATCATCAGCCGGTTGATCGGATACCTTTTGATCTTGGTAGTACGAGTATTACTGGAATTCATGTCAGTAGCCTTTACACTTTGAAAGTATCCCTGGGTTTGATATCTCCGCAGGAACCGGTAAAGGTGATCAATCCTTTCCTCATGTTGGGGGAAGTAGATGAAGCACTTAGAAAGCGGCTGGAAATTGACACTATATCTTTACCAACTGTAGGAAACTCATTTGGTTTTGAAAATGAGAACTGGAAACCTTGGAAACTTTTTGACGGAACACCGGTATTCGTTCCGGAAAAATTTAATACTGTCCCTGATAGGAACGGTAACATCCTTCAATACCCTAAAGGCGATAAGAAATTTCAACCATCAGCATGTATGCCTAACGGAGGGTTTTACCATGATCCTTTGATTCGAAAAAAAGAAGTTATCGAATCGGAGCTCACCGTGGAAAATCAAACCGAAGAATATAAGATTCTTCAGGAAGAAACTCTGCGTTTTTATGAATCAGAAGCTGAACGACTTTTTCGAGATACCCAATATGGAATAATCTTTCGAGGTGTGTCAGGGAGTAATTTGAGTGATATCGCTCATATACCTGGATGCGGTCTTCCTGATCCTAAAGGGATACGGGATTTTGAAGAATGGTACATTTCTCTTATAACCAGAAAAGATTTTATTAAAGACGTCTTTACTCGAATGACCGAAATTGCCTTAGAAAACTTAAAATTAGTTTTTCAGGCGGTTGGAAATAAAATACAAGTTATTGTTATATCAGCTGCTGATTTCGGGTCGCAAAATGGTCTCTTTGTTTCTCCAGATTTATATCGGGAACTATTCAAGCCTTTTCACCAAAGGGTTAATAATTGGATTCACCAACATACAAACTGGAAAACCTTTATTCACACTTGTGGTTCAATTTCTCCTCTCCTTCCAGATCTTCATGAAGCTGGATTTGATATTCTTAATCCGGTACAAATTTCAGCGGTGAATATGGATCCGGTTCAATTAAAAGAAAAATATGGAAAATGGTTTACCTTTTGGGGTGGAGGGGTGAATACCCAGAAAACTTTACCTTTTGGGTCTCCAGAAGAAGTAAGGGAAGAGGTGGAGTATCTTATAGAAGTTTTTGGAAAAAATAGCGGCTTTGTTTGGAATGCCGTGCATAATATTCAAGCAAAAGTACCAGTTGAAAATTTAAAGGCTTTATTTGAAGCGATTCAAGAACACCGTGCTAGGAATTAGATATATGGTTCTATTCCATTTTGTGAAAAAATAATAGTTTTTAAAAAAAGTAATAATGTTTTTGGCTTATTGTGTATATTTTCCTTGACAAGGAACTCATTCAGGTGATAATTTTATACAAAATTTTGAAGAAGGGGGAAATTGCTTTGAAGAGATTATCATGGTTAGGAATATTTTTAGCAATTCTTTTATTGGTATCGGTTCCGGTTTTTGGCCAAGATACAGTTAAAATTGGGGCGAACCTGGAGATGACTGGTTCAGTTGCTGCTTATGGTCAAATGATTAATGAGGGCGTTGAACTTATTATGGATATTGTCGGAACCGAAGTATTAGGAAAACAAATCGAATATGTATTAGTTGACAATAAAAGTGATAAAGTAGAAGCAGCAAATGCAGCGACTCGCTTAATTGACAAAGAAAAAGTTGTTGCCATTATCGGCCCGGCAATTAGTGGAAGCATGTTGTCAGCTGGTCCAATTTGTGAAGAGAAAAAAGTACCACAGATTTCTGCTACCTCTACCAATCCTTTAGTCACGCAGGACAAGAAATATTCTTTCCGAGCTACCTTTATCGATTCTTATCAAGGGTTAGCCGCTGCTCAGTATGCTTATGAAGATTTAAGTGCAAAATCAGTAGCTATTCTGTCCGATATTGCCCAAGACTACTGTGTTGCTCTCGGAAACTTCTTCAAAGAAGCCTATGAAAAGTTGGGAGGAGAAGTTTTAACCGTTCAACATTGTAAAACTGGAGACCAGGATTTTTCAGCTCAATTGACTACCATTATGAATTTAAATCCGGATGTAATTTATCTTCCAAACTATTATACTGAAATTGCTCTTATTTGCCGTCAAGCCCGTGACTTAGGTTATGAAGGGAAAATTTTAGGTGGCGATGGTTCCGATGCTCCAGAATTGATTGATATTGGTGGCGATGCTGTTGAAGGGTTTTATTTCAC